>NZ_JBIUXX010000057.1:0-39263 GCF_044744235.1 Pseudomonas sp. NPDC087346 | reverse complement strand
TTAGGTGGTTTTTATACTTATAAACCTGCCACTCCTCACCCCCCGCCCGTTTGTCGGCGCCCCCCACTTTTTTTTTTTTTTTTTATTAAAAAAAAAAAAAAAAATACCCCCGCGCCCCGCAGCTCCTACAGGGGCATGGATTCGCCACAAAAGGTGATAGCGCAACGCCATGGTCTGAATCTTGCCTTGCTTCTCCCCTTGAACGCGGCCCCCTTACAAAGGGGATCGACAATGGGAAGTTTCGCTACAGAACCTGCCTACAGAGCGGGTCAGAGTGAACTTTCGAGGCCTTTTAGCAGGGCACGACATCAAGGTCGCACGACCGCGATGCACGCCGATGGTGCGTGGTGTCCACAGGAGTCATGGGGCATGCAGTCTTTCTTGTCACCGGGGATCAAGCTGCTGGGGCGGTTTGGTTTTGCGCGTAAATTCCAGCTGTTGTTTCTGCTGTTTATCCTGCCCTTGGCCGGTAGCCTGTTGATGATCGGCCAAGACTATCGCGACAAGCTCAACCTGATTTCCGGCGAGCGCGCCGGCGTGCGTCAATTGCTCAGCCTCGATGCGCTGGACAATCTGCTGGCTGCCCAGCGTGATCGCGCCGCCCGTTGGCGCGCCACCGAAACCAACCGTCAGCCGACCCCGGCGACACTCGCCGCCATGGCCGCGTTCGACGCGGTGCAACCTGCCGTCACCCAAGCCATCAGCGATCTGGGCAATGCGCTGCAAAAGGAAGGCGCCGAAGGTGAAACCCTCGCCCGCTATCAAGCCCTGCAAACCGCGCTCAATGGCCTGGACTCGAAAAGCCTTAGCAGTGTCGGTTGGTGGCCGGACGGTTATGACCGGTTCACCAATGCACTGAGCGCCCTGCAAGCGTTGCGCGAGCAGATCGTCATGGACAATCGCCTGACGCTCGCGCCATGGTTGGAAACCTACTTGCTGACGCAGATTTCCACCCAGCACGCGCCGGACCTGATCGAGCGCGTCGGCCGTCTCGCCGCTGTCGGCCAGGCCTCCGTAGTGTCGGGCCAATTCACCCTGCAAAGCCGTTTGCAACTGCGCGATCTGCGCAGCCGAATCGGCGATGCCCGCGAGCAACTGGTGAAAACCGCCAGCCTGCTCGAAGCGCGCTTGCCGAGTAATCAGCAAGCCTGGGCCAGTCAGTACCACGACAGCCTGAAGCATCTGGATGCGGGGCTGAAGGTGCTGGATGACGGCGTGTTTGGCGGCAGCATCAATCTCAAACCGGACGACTTCGAACGCAGCCTCGATGCTCTGTTGAGCGATCTCGCGTCCTTGCGCCAGCAATCGCTGGTAACGCTGGATCAGCGGCTGGACGCTTACCACGGATCGGCGATTCGCCAGTTCATCATCGTCGCGGCGATATTTGGCTGTTTGCTGCTGGCGGCGCTGTATCTGTTCGTCTGCCTGCAAGCTTCGATTCGCCGCAGCGCCAGCGGCATTACCGTGCTCGCCGAGGCGCTGCGTGACGGCAATCTGAGCCTGCAAGTGCCAGTGGTGGGCCGCGATGAATTGGCAGCGATCAGCACCGCGCTGAATGTCGCCGTGGTGCAATTGCGCACCAGTTTGTTGGGGGTCGATCACGAAACCTCGCAACTGAGCAACGCCGTGCGCAGCCTCAACGATCACTCCAGCGGCGCCCTCAGCGAAGTCGAGGCGCAGCAGTTGCAGATCAGCCAGATCGCCGCTGCCGCCACGCAACTGGCCGCCACCTCGCAAGGTGTCGCGCAGAGTTGCGAACAGGCTTCCGGCAGCGCTCAGCACACTCAGCGCATTGCCGCCGACAGTAGCCGTGACAGCCAGCGCACCACCGCGAGCATTCAACAACTCAATCAACGCCTCAATGACACCGCCGCCGCATTGGGCCGGGTCAGCGAACAAGGTCAGCAGATTCAACTGGTGGTCGACACCATTCGCGGCGTTGCCGAGCAGACCAACCTGCTCGCGCTCAACGCGGCGATTGAAGCCGCACGTGCTGGCGAACAGGGACGCGGTTTTGCTGTGGTGGCGGATGAAGTGCGCAGCCTGTCGCAACGCACGCAATCGTCCACCGCGCAGATTGCCGGCACGGTCGACAGTTTGCGCAACACGGTCAACGAGGCGGTGAGTCTGATGGAAGCTGCTTGCGGCCAGGCGCAATCGGATGCCGAAGCGGTCACCGGCCTCGGCGAACGACTGGGCGAGATCGCCAGCGCTGTGCAGAGCGTCACCGACACATTGGCGCAGATCGCCACGGCGGTTGAGGAGCAGGCCTGCACCGCCGATGAGGTCAGCGGCAATATCCAGCAGGTCGATCAGGCGGCTGTGCGTTTGCTTGAAGGCGCACGCGCGGTGAATCTCGCAGCGGACACCTTGAGCCAGGGCAGCAAGGCCCTGAGCGACAACACCGGGCGCTTCCGTCTCAGTTGATTACCGACTCAACTGATAAACGCCTCAGTTGATTACCGCCTCTGGAAAATCCGCTTCCAGCTCGGCCTTGAGCCACTGGATAAACCACGCCACATCCGCCGAGAGATCGGCGGACGGCGTCAGTACCCGGTAACTTTCCAGCTGCACCTGCGCCTCGACCGCCCGCACCAGTTTGCCGCTGGCGAGTTCCTGGCGTACCAGCACCTCGTTGGCCAGCGCAATGCCCTGCCCGCTCTCCGCGACTGACAACGCGTGGTCGTTGTTGACGTAGAGCATGTCCGAATTGAGATGAATATCGAGGTCATGGGCGGCGAACCACAGGTTCCACCACTCACCGTCGTCCACGTGGATCAGGTTGTGCGTCACCAGGTCCGCAGGACTGTGGATAGTTTCGACGCTGGCCAGATACGCTGGAGTGCAGATCGGAAATACCCGTGGGCAGATCAGCGTTTCACGAGAGTCGGCATATTGCCCGTCGAGGCCGTAGACGATGCCCAGATCGGTGCTCTTGCCATCCACCTCGGTGAAGGTCGAGTTTGGCTCGATGGCGAACTTCAACCCCGGACGCAGATGACGCATGGTCTCGATGCGCGGCATCAGCCAGCGTTTGGCAAAACCCGGCACTACCATGATTCGCAACCAGCGTTCGGCCTCTTTGGGCTGCGCTTCTTTGCCGGCCTCGATGATCAACTGCAAGGCTGCGGCGATCTTGCGGTGGTACTTCTCGCCCGCCAGCGTCAGGTTGACCCCGCGCGAAGTGCGCTCGAACAACTGAATGCCCAGCCACTCCTCCAGCAACTTCACATGCCGGCCAATCGCAGGCTGGGTCACGTGCAAGGCTTTCGAGGCTTCGACATAGCTGCCCAAACGGGCGGCGGCATCAAACGCCCGTACCGCGTTCAGCGGCGGCAAGCGGTGGTCGGGCATGATTCCTGGCACCTTTGGCTATTAAATTAACTAACACCTGCCATGTTTAAATTGAAGTTTCACCCAACGCAACCCCTCGCTGATAATCGAGCCACAGCAAAATAAAAAAACAGCTGGTTTCACCCCGAACGCAATCTCGATCCTGCCCAAAAAAATAATATCCATGGCCCGACGGCTTCGCTGATGACAGCGCAATCGCAGGCGATGGGGGAATCGGAGGTAACGCATGAATGCCCTGCATTCGCTGCAAACGCTGGCGGTGTCGATCCGCTCGGTGCGCAAGGTTTACGGTGATCCACTCACCGGTCCGGTGGCGTTGAAAAACATCGACCTGGACATCCGCGACAACGAATTCTTCACCCTGCTCGGCCCTTCGGGCTGCGGCAAAACCACCCTTCTGCGAATGATCGCCGGCTTCGAGTTTCCCACCGAAGGCGAGATTCTGCTCTACGGCGAAAACATCGCCGACCGCCCGCCGTTCCAGCGTCCGGTCAACACGGTGTTCCAGCATTACGCACTGTTCCCGCACATGACCATCGCCGAAAACCTGGCCTTCGGCCTCGAATCGCACCCGATGGGCAAAGTCCTGAAAAAGGCGCAGATCGCCGAACGCGTGCGTGAAATGCTTGCGCTGGTGCAGATGGAACGCTTCGCCAACCGCAAACCCGCGCAGCTGTCCGGCGGCCAGCAACAGCGTGTTGCGCTGGCGCGGGCATTGGCCCCGCATCCCAAAGTCTTATTGCTCGACGAGCCGCTGTCGGCACTCGATCTCAAGCTGCGTCAGGCAATGCGCGAAGAGCTGAAAAGCATTCAGGCACGCACCGGCATCACGTTTATTTTCGTCACCCATGATCAGGAAGAAGCCCTGACCATGTCAGACCGCATTGCGGTGTTGTCCGAAGGCGAGATCCAGCAGGTCGGTCGTCCGGAGGACATCTACGAGCGGCCCCGCAATCGCTTCGTCGCGGACTTCATCGGCGAAACCAACTTCATCGAAGCCACTGTCACGCAGATCGAGGACGGTATGGCGTGGTTCGCCGGTCCGGCCGGGCATCCGCTACCGGCGCAAGCGTGCAGCGACGTGCCGGTCGGCGCCAGCGTGACGTTGTCGGTACGCCCCGAGCGCCTGCATCTGGTGCCCGCCAGCAACGACGGCGCATTGCCGTGCCGGATCGAAGCGCAGATCTACCTCGGCACCGACCTGCAATATCAAGTCAGCCTCAACGATGGTTCGCGCCTCACCGTGCGCACGCCCAACTGCGTCGACCAGAGCCTGCGCTTTGCCGTCGGCAGTCAGGCCGGTCTGTTGTTCGACCGTGGAAGCGCCAGCGTCCTGCACGATTGAGCCCGAGGAGTTGCCATGCACGCCTTACCGATAACCAACTCCCTGGAACGCCGCCGCGCGTTTCAGAGCTTCCTCGGGGTCAGCCCGGCGTTGATCGCCATCGGGCTGTTTCTGATCGTGCCGATCCTGATCGTCATCGGCTATTCACTGATGGAAGCCAACCCCTACGGCGGGATCAACAAAGTCTTCAGCAGTGACGCCTACACCTCGCTGCTGTTCGAGCGCCAACTGGACGACAGCCTGGCTTTTGCCGACTCCTACCTGATCATCGCCCTGCGCTCGATTGGCATCGCCGGGCTGACCACGATCATCACGCTGTTGATCGGTTTTCCGGTCGCGGTGTGGCTGGCGATGCAGCCGGCGCATCGGCGCGGCTTGCTGATCTTTCTGATCACCGTGCCGTTCTGGGCCAACCTGCTGATCCGCACCTATGCGTGGATTTTGCTGCTGCGCAACACCGGGGTGATCAATAACAGCCTGATGGGCCTCGGCGTCATTCATGAGCCATTGCAGTTGCTGTACACCGACGGTGCGGTGCTGCTGGGGCTGGTTTATACCTACGCGCCCTTCGTGGTTTTGCCGATCTACGCGACGCTGGAAAAGATGGATATTCGTCTGCTCGAAGCGGCTCAGGATCTGTACGCCGGTCGTGTGCGCACCTTGCGCAAAGTAGTGCTACCGATTGCCAAACCGGGAATTCTTGCCGGCGCGATTCTGACCTTCGTGCCGTGCCTGGGCGCAATGATTGCTCCGGAACTGTTGGGTGGTGGCACGCGGATGATGCTCGGCAACCTGATTTTCCGGCAGTTCAGCGATGCGCGTAACTGGCCGTTTGGCGCAGCGCTGTCGCTGGTGCTGATGGCCGCAGTGATGCTGGTGCTGACCGTGTATGCGCTGCGTGCCGAGCGCCAGCGCGTCGCCAAGGGAGGTGCGTGATGATCGGATTATTCAAACGCAAAGGTCTCAGCGTGCAGGACTTCCCCGGTTTCGGCGGATTCAGTTTCCTGTTCTATCTGTACCTCTACGCACCGATCGTGGTGCTGGTGGTCTTCTCGTTCAACGCCAACCAGTCGGCCACGGTGTGGACCGGTTTCAGCTTCGACTGGTATCGCGCCGCGTTCGCCAATCAGGCCTTGCGTCAGGCGGCCGGCAACAGTCTGTTGATCGCGGTTTGCGCGAGCATGATCGCCACCGCGATTGCCACCCTTGCTGCACTGGGTACGTCGCGAGGTGCGAAGTTCATGGGCATGCAGTTGTCGATGGGCGCAATCATGCTGCCGCTGGTGCTACCGGAAATCGTGGTCGGCGTAGCTACGCTCGCGCTGTTCTCGACCATCGGCCTGTCGCTGGGTTACGGCAATCTGATCATCGCTCACACGGTGTTCTGCATCCCGTTTGCCTACCTGCCGATTCGCGCTCGCCTGAACGACATGGACCTGTCGCTGGAGCAAGCCTCGGCCGATCTGTATGCCGGCGCGTGGCGCACGTTTCGCAAGGTCACCCTGCCGCTGCTGATGCCGGGAATCTTCTCCGGGTTGATGCTGGCCTTCATCGTCTCGCTGGATAACTTCGTGATCTCGATGATGGTTTCCCAGGCCGGCACCACCACCCTGCCGATCTTCATTTTCGGTCTGTTGCGCATGGGCGTGACGCCCGACGTCAACGCCGTCTCGACCCTGATCCTGGGCGTCTCGGTGCTGTTCGTCAGTCTCTCCTACCTGTTGGGCAAAAAGAACGCCTGAACCTTCTACGTACTGTGGGGAAATAGCATGAGCAAGTGGATAAAAAGCATCGGCACTTCGTTGTTCCTGACTTTGCCGCTGACCTTGGCCGGCGGCGTTGTTCAGGCCGCAGAAAAACTCAACGTGGTGAGCTGGAGCGGCTACTTTTCACCGGAGATTCTCGCCAAGTTCCAGAAGCAGACCGGCATCGAAGTCACCGTCGATTCCTATGACTCCAACGAGACGCTGCTGGCCAAACTGAAACAGGGCGGCGCCGGTTATGACGTGGCGATTCCTTCGCACCAGTTCATTCCGATCCTGATCAAGGAAAAGCTGCTGGAGCGCTTCGACCCGGTCAACGAGCCCTACTATGCCGGCGTCGTCGATAACCTGAAAAAACCGACCTGGGACCCGGAAGGCGCGTACTCCGTGCCGTTCATCTGGGGCACCACCAGCGTGGTGCTCGACTCCGCGCGCTATAAGGGCCCCGCCGACAGCTACAAGGTGCTTTACGAGCCGCCAGCCGAGTTGCAGGGACGAATCAACATGTTCGACTCGGTCAGCGACATGGTCGATATGGCCAGCCTGTACCTGAACATTCCGCTGTGCAGCGAAGACCCGAAACAGATGCAGCAGGTGCTGACCTTGCTCAAGGCGCAGAAACCTTTCGTCAAAACCTACAGCTCCAAGGCCGGCTCGATCCGCGAGAACCTCGCCTCGGGTGAAATCGACATGTCGATGTTCTGGGGCGGCTCGTCGATGCGCGCCCGTGAAATGAAACCGACCCTGAAATACCTGTACCCGAAAGAAGGTGTGCTGGCGTGGGTCGACAATATGGTCATCCCCACCGGCAGCAAGAATCCGGCAAATGCCAAGGCGTTTATCGCGTTCCTCAGCCAGCCGGAAAACTCGGCGATGACCCAGAACTTCCTCAAGCACCAGAGCCCGATCAAAGGCGTCGAACCGTTCCTCGACGCCAGTCTGAAAGACGCACCCGAGCTGCATATTCCCGAAGGCACGCAGGTGGTGTTCAGCAAGACCTGCGGCGAAGGTGCGATCCGTCTTGCCGACCGTCTCTGGACCAATCTGATGCGTTGATCTCTACCGCCCCGACACGATGTCGGGGCGTTTCTCCAGCCGTCTTGAAGGCCGCTTGCAATGAACTCTAACAACATCAGCGAACTGGTCCTGTTGCAGGCCCACGAACTCGCCGAGCGCATTCGTCTGCGCCAGGTGTCCTGCCGGGAAGTGATGCAGACTTATCTGGCCCATATCGAACGCTTCAACCCGATGGTCAACGCACTGATCAGCCTGCAGGCACCGCAAGACCTGCTGGCCCAGGCCGACGAGCGCGACGCCGAACTGGCGCGTGGCGAATACCGTGGCTGGATGCATGGCCTGCCTCATGCAATCAAGGATCTGTCGCTGACCCGTGGCATCCGCACCACCCTCGGCTCGCCGCTGTTCAAGGATTACTTCCCCGAGCGCGACGGCATCATGGTCGAACGGATCAAGGCTGCCGGCGCGATCATCATCGGCAAGACCAACACTCCGGAATTCGGCCTCGGTTCGCAGAGCTATAACCGGCTGTTCGGCGCGACTGGCTGCGCCTACGACCCGAGCAAAACCGCAGGCGGCAGTAGCGGTGGTGCCGCCGCTGCACTAGCCATGCATCTGGTGCCGGTAGCGGATGGCAGCGACATGATGGGCTCGCTGCGCAACCCGGCAGCGTTCAACAATATTTTCGGCTTCCGTCCCTCTCAGGGTCGGGTGCCGTTTGATGACAGTGCCGATCTGTTTTTTGATCAACTCGGCTACGAAGGGCCGATGGCCCGCAGCGTTCGCGATGCCGCATTACTGCTGTCGGTGCAGGCCGGTGGCGATGCCCGGGCGCCGCTGTCGATTAACGAATCCGGTGAGGCGTTTGCCGCACCGCTGGAACGCGACTTCAAGGGCACACGCATCGGCTGGCTCGGCGATTTCAATGGCTACTTGCCGATGGAGAACGGCGTGCTGTCGTTGTGCGAAAAAGCCTTCGCCGACTTTGAAAGCCTCGGCTGCCATGTCGAGTCGGTACAACCGGAATTCGCCCCGGAGCGTTTGTGGAGCAGTTGGCGTACCTTGCGTCACTGGATGGTCGCCGGTTCGCTCGGCGCGGCCTATGCCGATCCGCAGAAACGTGCCCTGCTGAAACCGGAAGCCTGCTGGGAAGTCGAGAACGGCCTGAAGCTTTCCGCCAGCGAAGTGTTTGCCGCGTCGGTGGTGCGCAGCGACTGGTATCGGGCGATTTCGCGACTGTTCGAAAAATTCGACTTCCTGCTGCTGCCGAGCGCACAGGTCTTCCCGTTCGATAAAAACCAGCCGTGGCCGGCCTCTATCGAAGGCGTCACGATGGACACCTATCACCGCTGGATGGAAGTGGTGATCCCCGGCACCTTGTCCGGTTGCCCGGTGGCCAACGTGCAGGCCGGGTTCAATCGCGATGGCTTGCCAATGGGCCTGCAAATCATCGGCAAACACCAGGCTGACTTCGCCGTTCTGCAACTGGCCCACGCGTATGAACAGGCCAGCCGCTGGTTCGAACGCTGCCCTTCGCCGCTGCTTGGCGGGGCATTTTTGAGCAAAGATTGATAAACGGTTGAAAGCGTAGAGAAATATTTTAAATTTACGCTTGACGCTTTTCCATTTCAGGGGAATAATGCGCGCCACTTGGCTACATAGCTCAGTTGGTTAGAGCATAGCATTCATAATGCTGGGGTCCGGGGTTCAAGTCCCTGTGTAGCCACCAAGTACTAAAAACGGCTTACCGAAAGGTAGGCCGTTTTTTTATGCCTCGAGAAAAGTAGCGGCAATCTGTTATTCCGCTGTAATCACCAGACACCCTTTCATCACCCGGACTTTGACGTTCTCGTTCACCTCGAATCCCGCCTGCCGTAACCACATTCCGCGCAGCCTGATCCAGGGTATGGGCTTACCGGAGCTGTAGTTATTGCCGTTGCTCTTGATCGGTTGAAAATCAGCGGCGATTTTCAACCGCCGTTCAGTGATGGGGGTTGATGACGTATGATCGGCCTTAGCCTGGTTCAGCTCCTTTTTCAGCTGCTTTGTGGTTAGCGGAATCAAGGTGTTGCTAGCACTTTGGTTCCGCGTTCTTTGGATTACTTCAAACTTCTCTTTCTTCGTCGCTCGTTTTGGCCGCAGCCTGTGCGATCAGGGCGTCGAGCATCTGCGCAACGACCTTCTGTTGAACCTTCGAAAGCTGATTGATGGACTGCAGCCGTCGATACCACGTCGAGGTCAAACCGCGTCTGGGCGTTTCCGTGTACGAGGGCCCTCCCAGCAGGTCTTCAACAGGAACGCGAAGCGCAAATGCCATCTTCACCAGTGTCGTGACCGGCATGGTGCGCGTGCCCTCCTCGTAACCCTGAAAGGTCTGCCGGGAAAGACCTAAAGCCCGTGCAAACCGAGTCTGTGTGATCTCGTGCACTGTGCGTAAGTGAGCAATGCGACTGCCCATCGCCATAAGAAAATCGCGATCCTCATTGGAAATGCTCATGACAATGGCCGACTGAAAATAGAATTGAATGGCAACCGACTCTCCTTTTCTCTGAAATCCATCCTGGAAAAAGCAACAGAAAACATCCTCAGGCAAACGTGCGTAGGTTGTCGACCTGAAAAGTCTGTAGGAGAAATGCAGACCGCCCTTCCATCCAAACCGAAAGACTACAAGCGCAAAACACTGCTGGCTTATCTGAATCAATCCGCCCAGAAGCAGCCGTAGGAAACAGGTTCGATCCAGGTACGAATTGGATTTTTCGTAAAACCGCGCACCTGAAACTCACTCTAACGGTTTGCCCGAGTTCCCCATTGATCGACAAGCTCTCCTGGCTCGATTCACAGCCATACAGGGAGTTGTCATGGCTCGATTCAAATTCCTCTTCGATGATGAATGGCCATGGAAGCATTCGAATGGCGGCGGTTCATGGGCCTCGTGGAATCCGCCCCCTGCGCCAGAACCCAAATACATTCCAAAAGATGAATGGCCAACACCAAAGCCTCGCGAAGATCTGGTGTTTGCCAAGTCCTGCACGGCAGACAACTGGTGCCGAACAGACGCCGGCACAACACCTGAGCCCGCTTCCAACTTCGGCAAGATCATGGTGGCGGGCGCCATGCTCTTTCCGTCAGCCAGCACCGCTGTTGCGAGCGCACTCGGAGCCGATCTGGCATTGGGGCGCATGGCCGGCGGTGGAATCCTGCAACAGCGCCTCAACTGGGTAATACGCGGTGCAGGTGGCCCGGCCAGCGTGTTCATCCTCGGGATGCTCCCGACCAAAATGGGCGACGGCACGCTTCATACCAACGAACAACTACGCCGCATGAGCCGCGCCACAACGCGCGTGCGCTTCCAGTTTCGGCGCGACACCGAAGGGGCATTGCAGGTTTACGGCATCCACACCGGCGCCTCGGGCGATGACTCGGTGCGCACCGTGAAAGTCGAGTGGAACAGCGACAAGACTGCAATGGAGGCCAAGCTCAACGGCATTACCATTCTGTGGACGCCCCAACGCGGGCCGCTGGGCTCAATGCCGCCGCTGGTCTATCCCGATCACGGCGAGCACCTGAACACCATCCTTGTTCATCCGATCTCCGAAAACACTGACAGCCAGATAGAAGGCCTGCCCGGCGAAGACATTACTGCCGAGGATTGTATTCTGGTGTTTCCGGCTGAGACCGGGTTGAAGTCGCTGTATGTGGTGTTTTCGAGGCCGGCCAGATTGACGCCGGGGACGGTGACGGGGATTGGCGAGGATGTTTCGGGGATCTGGCTTGCTGGAGCGGGATCAGGGTTGGGCGCACCGATTCCGACACGGATCGCGGATAGGCTCAAAGGGCGGGAGTTTTCGAGTTTCGATGCGTTTCGGAAGGCATTCTGGAGTGCGGTGCGGGATGATCAGGAACTGTTCAGTCAGTTTAATCAAGATGCCCAGGATCGTTTGATGTCTGGCAATGCCCCCGCCGTTCGAGATAGAGAAGCGGTTGGCTCTCGGGGGGTATTTGAGATACATCACGTCGAACGGATCACAGACGGTGGCGCTGTCTATGACATAGACAACTTGCGAGTGAATACTCCTAAGAACCACATCAGCCAGCACAAACCTCAGTGAGCAAGCCATGGCAAAAATATCTGATTACACCGAAGAAGAATTTATTAGATTCATCGAAAAGATACGGACCACCAACAAAAATGGCTCAGATTCGGAGCTTGGTGCTCTTCTGGCAGAGTTCAGAGTGCTTACCGGTCATCCGGATGGTACTGACCTCATTTTTTACCCAGAGCCTGGAGAGGACACGTCTGCTGAAGGTATTACGCGGGCAGTAAAGAAATGGCGTGAAGCCAACGGCTTGTTGGGGTTCAGGTCATAAACATCTGGCTTGAACTGTTCAAATTACTACGCGATACATCGAGATCCACAAAATAAAAAAATGGCCGCTAAACGTAGTTTCTCGGATTACACAGAACAAGAGTTCATTAGCCGGATTGAGAGCATCATGGGCAATGGTGAAAGCGGAGACGAGGAAAGCAGGCTTGTATTTCACTTCAATTCAATTTGCGGACATCCCAAGGGATCTGATTTGATTTTCTATCTTGAAGACGACACCGATGATTCGACAGAAGGCGTCACCGACACCGTGAAAAATTGGTGTGCTGCCAATGGACTATCTGGTTTGAAGCAGGAGACCAATCTGGGCAACTCAACCTGAGCACGTCATGGCAAAAATCTCTGACTACCGGGAAGAGCAGTTTATTAATCTTTTGCAGGAAATATTCACCTCCAATAGGAGTGGTACGCCAGAGACAGTGCTGGTGGATATGTTAGATAACTTCTGTGAACTGGCCGAACATCCCAAGGGCACTGACTTGATCTACTGGCCAGAGGATGAGGCACGATGCACGCCTGAGGGCATCTCAGCGACCGTAAAAGAATGGCGTGTCGCCAATGGGCTGCCTGGCTTCAAGCAGTGAGCACATGACGACACCTGAGCTGATAAGAGCTGCATCACGCACCCTTCCCTTTCAACCGAGAAGCACGACGTGTCGCTACCTCCCCCTCACCACAGAGCTGGCACCTCACCCCGCCAACGCCACCAATCCCTTCGCCCAGATCTGCCGAGTCCGCAGCCCCACCATCGCCCGCCAGTCCGGATCGGCAGGATAGAACTGCTCCAGCAGATTCAACTTGATCTCACGTCCCGTCGCATCCAGTGGATCACCGTGTAGGTGCAGCCACTGATCATCGCGTAAATACCGATGCACATCAGGCCCCGGATAGGTTCCGCACTCGATCACGAACGGCATCAATTGCACGCCCGGCAATGCGTTAAGCAATGCTTGCGAGGTGTAACCGGTGGCAGTCGCCGCAATACCGGTTTCGCTCACGGTCTCGGCGCCGGTGTGCAGAGTGTAAAGCCATGGGCCGTAGATCGACTGCGCCTGCGCCAGGGCCGGGTAAGCGGATTCGGTGATGGTCAGCAGCATCGGATGACCGTACTCGCCTGCCCCGGTGTGCAGGTCAAAACACATCAGCGTTTCAGCGCCGGCCAGATGCGTCTTGATGATCTGCTGCAATGTCTGGTTCGACCAGCTCGGCGCGCGCCCACCGTAAAACAGTCCATCCGGATGACTGTGCTGTCCGCCCTCGACAATCGACATCACTGCCGGCCAGCCGTGTTCGGCGATTTGCGCATCGAGCAAAGCGTCGGCACGCTCCCGCTCGGGGCCGTTCAAGTCCGTGCAGGCGTAGATTTCATGTAATGCGGCGTAAGCGCGGTTATCCGGCAGCGCTCGGGTGAAGTCCAGATGATTGCGATTGAGGTCGATGTTGTCTTCGTTGACCCGCCGCAGCCACGCCGTGCCCCATGGATTGATCAGGTGAACCATCACCACCGCGACGTCCGCAGCCAGTGAGCCCGGTGTGAATGCGTTCAGCCAGTCGATCTGGCATTCCGAGCCGTAATAGCCTTCCACCCCGTGCGTGCCGCTGAGCGCCACCAGCCGCCGCTTGGCCTGCGGATTACCGAGCACCGCGACATCGGTGCTCAGCGGTTCGCCAAAAGGGCCGCAGCGCGGATGCGCGTACGAGGTGAGCGTCGCACCGGCGGCGGTCGCGGCGGCAAGAAAGCGTTCGCGCTGATCACGGTAGCTGTACTGAGTCGGAAACTCGCTGTGCATGGTTGCCTCTTGTTGGTTTTCTAACTGTGGGAGCTAGCCTGCTAGCGATAGCGGATTGACCGTCAACACTTATGTGACTGATCTATCCATATCGCGAGCAGGCTCGCTCCCACAGGGGCATATTTCAGTTCACTGGATTTGACGCTGACCCTAGCGAATATCTGCCCTGAAAAGAAAGACAAAAATGCCCACCGGTTTGCGTCGCGACCGAGCGGTCGATAAAGTCCGTCAGATCTTTCACCCCACGGACGGAGAGCCCCGCATGTTTTCAGCCCTGCCCTTGAGCCGCTTTCGCCTGCCTGCCCTGACGCTGATCATCAGCGCCCTGACCCTCAGCGCATGCAACGCCCCACCTTCTTCGACATTGCCATTGGCGCCGGAAGCCGCTTCCGGTTATCGCACTGATCTGCAAGCCAGTCACGCCAATCGGCACATGGCCGCCGCTGCCAACCCGCTGGCCACCGAGGCCGGTCGGGAGATTCTGCGTCAGGGCGGTTCGGCGATTGATGCGGCGATTGCGATGCAAGCCGTGCTGACTCTGGTCGAGCCGCAATCCTCCGGGATCGGCGGCGGCGCGATGATTGTGCTGTGGGATGGCAAACAGGTGCGCACCTATGACGGGCGCGAAACCGCTCCGGCCGGCGCGACCGAGAAGCTGTTCCTGCAAGCCGACGGCAAACCGATGCCGTTCCCGCAGGCGCAAATTGGCGGCCGCTCGGTCGGCACGCCCGGTGTGTTGCGTGCATTGGAAATGGCGCACAAACAACACGGTCGTCTGCCATGGGCAACGCTGTTCGAGCCGGCGATCAAACTCGCCGAGCAAGGTTTTGCGATCTCCCCTCGCCTGCATTCGCTGCTGGCATCCGATCCGGTGATCCGCAATTCGCCAGACATGGCCGCATACTTCCTCAACAGCGATGGCAGCGTCAAGGCCGTTGGCACGCGCCTGCAAAACCCGGCACTGGCAGCCGTCCTCAAACGCATCGCCAAAGAAGGCCCGGACGCACTCTATAAAGGCCCGATTGCTGAAGAAATCGTCGCCAAGGTGCAGCGCCACGCCAATCCCGGCAGCCTGTCGTTGAGCGATTTGCAGAACTACCAGGCGAAAGAACGCGCACCTTTGTGCACCGACTACAAACGCTGGCAAGTCTGTGGCATGCCACCACCGTCCTCGGGCGGGATCGCCGTGGCACAGATTCTCGGCACCTTGCAGGCACTGGAAACTCGCGACCCGCGTCTGTCGCTGACGCCGCTCAAACCAGTGAAAACCGACAAGCCGGCCGGCATCGAACCTGATCCGCAAGCGGTACACCTGATCGCCGAAGCCGAACGCCTGGCCTACGCCGACCGTGCGCAATACGTGGCCGATACCGACTTCGTGGCGGTGCCGGTCAAAGGCCTGGTCGACCCAGGCTATCTCGCCAGCCGCGCCAGCCTGATCGGCGAACGCAGCATGGGCAGCGCCAAACCGGGGACGCCGCCGGGCATTCAAGTGGCCTACGCGCCAGATCGTTCGCCGCTGCGCATCTCCACCTCGCAAGTGGTAGCGATCGATGACTTGGGCGGCGCGGTGTCGATGACTACCACCATCGAAGCGGCGTTCGGCTCGCACCTGATGGTTCAGGGCTTTTTGCTGAACAACCAGATGACCGACTTCTCGTTCATCGCCGAAGAGAACGGGCAGAAAGTCGCCAACCGCGTCGAACCCGGCAAACGCCCTCGCTCATCAATGGCACCCACCCTGATCTTTGATCGCAACAACGGCGAATTTCTCGCCGCCGTCGGCTCACCGGGCGGTTCGCAGATCATCGAATACGTGGCCAAAACCACCATCGGCCTGCTCGACTGGAACCTCGACCCACAACGCGCCATCAGCCTGCCCAACTTCGGCAGCCGCAACGGCCCGACCGAACTGGAACAAGGCCAATTCAGCCCGACGCTGATTCAGGCGCTAAAGGACAAGGGCCACACCGTGAACGAAATCGACATGACCAGCGGCACCCAGGCCATCGTACGGGTCAAGGATGCGCAAGGGAAAGCCACATTGAGCGGTGGCGCGGACCCTCGGCGTGAAGGGGAAGCGTTGGGGGATTGAGACTACGAAGTACAAAGAAAAGGCTTACCGCGAGGTAAGCCTTTTTTATTTTTGATCGATACCTTTCACCAGCGATGCGCTGACCTTTCCTACCCCGGAAAAAACTCGGCAAGGGTAGAGTGGGTGTGCGTCTGTCACCCCGCAATCGACGCTGATACCGTCGAAATGGAGTAACCCATGAACATACGTCCGATTCATAACGAAGAAGACTACCGTGCGGCACTCAAAAACGTGTCTGCACTTTTCGATAACGAGCCAGAACCAGGGACTCCCGAGGGCGATTACTTCGACATCATGATCACCCTCATCGAAGCCTACGAGGCTAAACATTTTCCGCTCGATTTGCCGAGTCCGATTGATGCCATCAAATTCCGGATGGAACAGTCAGGCCTGTCAGCGGCGGATCTCGCACCGGCTATAGGTCGCACCAATCGTGTCTACGAAGTGCTGAACGGAAAGCGAGCACTGACATTGCCGATGATCTGGAAACTTCATGACTTGTTCGGGATTCCCGCTGAGAGCCTGATCAAACCCATGAAGCAGGCTTGATCCTCGTCATCAAGAGCCATGCATTTGAATAGTGGAGGCTGCAAACGCGACCTCCACTTTTACAGCTCAACGACTGGCCACCAAATGCGCCCCAAACAGCAAATAACAACCACCCGCCAGGCGATCCAGCCACTTGCGTGACCGCTCGTAAACGCCTGCAATCCGGCGGCTGGCAAAGAATAGCGCGACGCTGCAATACCAGCTGAACGACAGCGTCGCCATGGTCATCACCGCCAGCGCCAGAAGCAACGGCGGTATGTGCGCAGGCATCGCGGTGGCGAAAATCGTGGCGACGAACAGTGCGGACTTGGGGTTGGTCATGTTGCCCAGAAAGCCCCGACCATAGGCGCCGAGCAAGGTTTGCTCCGGGCCAGCCAGCGCACCCAGTGCAATGGCTGCTTTACGTTTGAATTGCTTGAACCCGAGGTAGATCAGGTAGCAGCCACCAGCGATCTTGAAACCCAGATACAGCGTCGGTGCCGCGCTGAACAGCGACTGGATGCCCAACCCGCCAGCCAGTCCCCACAGCACCGTACCGCTGGCGACACCGAGCGCGGCCATCACGCCGTGGCGGCGTGAACGACTGACCGCCAGTTGCGCGATGTTGAAGAAGTTCGGGCCGGGGGTGATCACGGCCACTGTCCACAACAACGCCAGCGACAGCAACGGAGCGAGATAACTCGAAGCAGAGAGATCCATGGGCGCGTGCCTGATTGGTTCGAAGATGCTCCACACAGTGCAGCATCAGCGCAGCGCTTTCCAATAGATGAATTTCAGACTGGCAGTGTTTTGCCGTCCACCGAATCGCCAATCGTCAGGAAATGTCCGCCCGCAACGTGGTGCAGCGTGCGCAAAGCATCATGCCCTTCGAAATGCCAACGGCCATCGTTGAACACGCGCTCATCGGCCTGGGCGGCGATGACTTCGGCGAGGAACAGGTCGTACTGGTCATGATTGCGCGGTTCCGGCAGCAACCGGCATTCGAGCCAGGCCACGCAGCCTTCGAGCAACGGCGCGTCGATTTGTTCGCCAGCGAAGGTCTGCAAACCATAGGTCTGGAACTTGTCCCGGCCTTGGTTTTGATTGATTTCCAGACCCGAAGTGGAGCCGACGGTTTGCACGATGTCTGCCTGATTGGCGCAAGGCACATTGAGCACAAAGGTGCCGGACGCTTCGAGCAGTTGGCGGGTCCAGGTGGATTTATCGAGTACCACCGCGACTTTCGGCGGTTCGAAGTCCAGCGGCATGGCCCAGGCGGCAGCCATGATGTTGCGCTGGCCGTTATGGGCGGCGCTGACCAATACGGTCGGACCGTGATTGAGCAGGCGGTAGGCTTTGTTCAGGGGAACCGGACGGCGGTGGGATTCGCTCATGGGGGACTGCTCCGGGGAAAAAGGAACAGATTGTAGCGTCAGAGCACCCTGTAGGAGTGAGCCTGCTCGCGATTGCGGTATGTCAGTCAACATAGAAGTTGAATGTTAAACCGTTATCGCGAGCAGGCTCA
This sequence comes from Pseudomonas sp. NPDC087346, assembly GCF_044744235.1. NCBI lineage: Bacteria > Pseudomonadati > Pseudomonadota > Gammaproteobacteria > Pseudomonadales > Pseudomonadaceae > Pseudomonas > Pseudomonas sp. NPDC087346. The sequence continues at coordinate 21,461 of NZ_JBIUXX010000057.1, read as the reverse complement.
CTCCTACAAGGTTTAGTACAAATCAGTTGGAGAGTTGATTGGCGAACTGGCCGACCGCGTTCACCACTTTCTGCGCACCGTCCTGAATCTCGACGATCACCGTGCCCGCCTCCGCCGCCAGCGCCAGCCCTTGTTCGGCCTGGAGTTTGCCGTCGGTCATCAGCGCCACGGCGTTGCGCGCCATCTCCTGGTTCTGTCGGACCACGCCGACAATTTCGTCAGTCGCCTGACTGGTGCGTGATGCCAGTTGCCGCACTTCATCCGCCACCACCGCAAAACCTCGACCCTGCTCGCCGGCACGCGCCGCTTCGATGGCGGCGTTGAGCGCCAGCAGGTTGGTCTGTTCGGCGATGCCGCTGATGGTTTTGACGATGGTGCCGATCACCAACGATTGATCATTCAGTGCTTCGATACCTTCACCGGCGGTTTGCATGTGGCGCGAAAGATCGCGCATCACATTCACTGCCTCGGTCACCACTGCGGTGCCACGCTGGGCGGTGCTGTCGGTTTGCTGCGAGGTGCTGTAAGCAATGTTGGCGGCTTCGGCGACGGCTTGCTCGCGGTTGACCTGATCGGTGATCACCGTGGCGAACTTCACCACTTTGTACAGTTTGTCGTTGGCATCGACTACCGGGTTGTAGGACGCCTCCAGCCACACTGTACGACCATGACTGTCGACACGCTTGAAACGGTCCGCGACGAATTCGCCATTGTTCAGACGACGCCAGAAGTTCTGGTACTCGGCGCTGTTGTATTCCTCCGGTACGCAGAACATGCGGTGATGTTTGCCCTTGATCTGCGCCAGGCTGTAACCCATGCCGCCGAGGAAGCGCTCGTTGGCGTTCAGTACATTGCCGTTGAGGTCGAACTCGATCACTGCCGTCGAACGCACCAGCGCGCCGATCAGGTTTTCGTGTTCGCGGGAGGCTTCGATGGTGCGGGTCAGATCGCTGGCGTAGATCGAGATGTGTCTGACCCGCCCGTCCGAAGAACGCACCGGTTGCACGATCGAACGCAGCCACGCCTCCTCACCATTACCGCGCAACAGGCGCACTGCGCCGGCGAAGTGCTCGCCACGGCTCATGGCAGTCTTGAAGCGGCGATGAAATTCATCGGACTTCACGTGGGTCGGCACGATGTCTTCAATCGCCCTACCGATCAGGTCCTGGCTTTTGTAGAACATCTCGTTGAGGAAGTTCTGATTGACCGATTGAATCCGGCCATCGGGCTCAAGCGTCAGCACCAGCATCTCGCTTTCCAGGCTTTCCTTGACTTGCACGAGGCTGGAGAGTTCTTCACGAAGAGCAGCCAGCTCTTGCTTCAGGCGTTTATTGAACATGGGAAAGCACCGATAGGCAGGGTAGAAAGCGGTATGCAGCCTAACCATCGGCCTTGGGATACTTTTCTGAAGAGCGATTGAGACCGGCCAGTCAAAAATAATCTCAATTGGCCATTTGTCTTACCTATGCCCTACAGAGCGGTTACAAAACCGAGCGCTCTGGGTCGGCCATATCAGGTATTCTCAAACCAAATTGCAACAACATGTTGCACGGTATTCGCCCGATAAGGAGTTCCGTTTTGGATTTATCGACCGCTGCCTGGATGGTTCACGACACCCGCTTGATCCTCTGCTGCCTGCTGGCGATTGCCACGATTATCGTGTTGATCAGCGCCACCAAACTTCCGCCCTTTCTCTCGATCCTGATCGGCACCTTCATTGCCGGTGTCGGTGCAGGCTTGCCGCCTGAAGATGTGGCCAAAGCGTTCAGCAAAGGCGCCGGGGCGATTCTCGGTGAGGCGGGGATCATCATTGCCCTGGGCTCGATGCTCGGCGCGTTGATGGCCGAGTCCGGGGCTGCCGACCGCATTGCCTCGACCTTGCTCGGGCTAGGCAAAGGCAAGTCGCTGCCGTGGGTCATGGCGCTGGTGGCGATGGTGATTGGCCTGCCGCTGTTCTTTGAAGTCGGGCTGGTGATGATGGTGCCGATCATCTTTGTCATGGCCCGGCGCTCCGGTCAGCCGCTGTTGAAGATCGCGATTCCGGCGCTGGCCGGGATGACCACATTGCACGCCTTGATGCCGCCGCACCCCGGGCCGCTGATTGCCGTCAGCGCTTTGCATGCCGACCTTGGCCTGACCATGTTGCTGGGTTTCAGCATCGCGGTTCCAGCGGTGATTCTGGCCGGGCCGATCTACGGCAACTGGCTGTCGAAGCGCATGCATGTCGATGAACCGGCGGAACTCGGCGCACTGTTCAGCGCCCCGCCAAAAGCGCCGCGCCAGCCGAGTTTCGGTGTATCGATCCTGATTATTCTGTTGCCGGTATTGCTGATGCTCGGCAGCACCCTGGCGAAAGTCGCGATGAGCCCCGAAAGCAGCGTCGCCCTGACCCTGAAGTTTCTCGGCGAGCCATTGGTCGCATTGGGGATTGCGGTGATGGCGGCGGTGATCTGCCTCGGCTGGGCCAACGGCATGCCCCGCGAACAGGTCGGCGGCACTCTGCGCAAAAGCCTCGCACCGATTGCGGTGTTGCTGCTGACTATCGGTGCCGGTGGCGGCTTGAAGCAAACCCTGCTGGATGCCGGTGTCAGCCAGACCATCAGCAAAGTCGCTGAAGGCGCGCACATGCCGTACTTGCTGTTGGCATGGTTGATTGCGGTGGCATTGCGTCAGGCCACGGGCTCGGCGACGGTCGCCACTACCACGACGGCGGGTATTCTGGCGCCGATGATGGCGGGACTCGCAGCGACGCAAAGTTCGTTGGTGGCACTGGCGATTGGTGCCGGCTCAGTGTTTTTCTGCCATGTGAACGATGCCGGATTCTGGATGGTGCGCGAGTATTTTGGCTTGCAGCTCAAGCAGACAATCTGGGTCTGGTCGATCCTGCAAACCATCGTCTCGGTGGTGGGGCTGGTGGGGACGTTGTTGTGGTGGCATTGGTTGACGTGATGGCCCCTGCGAAACTTCGCTGAAGCCATCGACCAGTCGTTATGAACAGGGCGCTACGCAGTGGCGCCCGACATTGGGCATCCGCGCGCCGAAATACGCCGCACTCAAGATCCCTACCACACCCATCACCGCGCAGAAGATCACGCAGATCCACGGACTCCACGGCATCAGACCGATCAACAGCAGCGGTGTGATACTCGCCCACGCGGCGTAGGCAATGTTGTAGGTGAAGGAAATGCCTGACACGCGAATGCGCGCCGGGAACAACCCGACCATCACCGACGGCACCGCGCCGACAACTCCGCAAGAAAGCCCCGCCACCGCATACGCCAGCCCGATCCAGTCGCCGCCAGCAATCAGACAGGTGTAGAGCACGCCGATGCCCAGCGGCAGCAGCAGGCTATAGAGCATCACCGTGCGCCAGGCGCCGATCCGGTCGACCAGCAATCCGGCGAGCACACAGCCGATGTTGAGGAACACGATGCCCAAGGCGCTGAGACCAAAGGTATGGCTGGCGGTCATGCCGAAGGTTTTCTGCATCATGGTCGGGGTGATGACCACAAACACCACCACTGCCGAGGTCAGCACGCAGGTCAGCAACATGGCCGGCAGCATCGCCAGACGATGCTCGCGCAATACCGTGCGCAGCGGCAGTTCGACCCGCGCCTCGCGCTGTGCTTCCATCGCCATGAACACCGGGGTTTCGCTCAGCCAGCGTCGCAGGTAGACACCGATCACACCAAACACACCGCCGAGCAGGAACGGATAACGCCAGGCGTAATCGAGAATCTCGGCGGGAGTGAATGCTTGGGCGAGGAAGGTCGCGGTCAATGCGCCGATCAGATAACCGAAGGTCAGCCCTGCCTGTAAAAAGCCCAGCGCATAACCGCGATGACCGCTCGGCGCGTGTTCGGCGACGAACACCCAGGCACTCGGCACTTCACCGCCAACCGCCGCGCCTTGCAGGATGCGCAACGCCAGCAGCAACAGCGGCGCGAAATAGCCGATCTGTGCATAAGTCGGCATGATCCCGATCAGCAGGCACGGCAGCGCCATCATCAGGATGCTCAGGCTGAAGACCTTTTTGCGGCCCATGCGGTCGGCGAAATGCGCCATCAGAATCCCGCCCAGCGGCCGCGCCAGGTAACCGGTGACAAAGATCCCGAAGCTTTGCAGCAAGCGCAGCCACTCAGGCATTTCCGGCGGGAAAAACAGTTGGCTGAGGGTCAGGGCGAAGAACACGAAAATGATGAAATCGTAGATCTCCAGCGCCCCGCCGAGGGCCGCGAGGCCTAGGGTTTTGTAGTCGGAACGGCTGAATGGCGCCGGTCTGGCAGTCGATTGGGCAGTCATGGCAAAGAACTCTGGCACAGGCAAAAACCAAGGCGCACATGGTCTACGCAAATCTGCCTGGGGACAACCCGTTAGACCATAGTCCCGGTTTCGCAAAACCTGCTCACAAAACAGCAGCGGTTGATTTACTGTTGGCGCCTGTCCAGAGGGTTAGTCATCTGCCGACAAGACAGATATCCCTCTGTAGGAGTGAGCCTGCTCGCGATAGCGTTGTGTCAGCAAACGCAATGTTTGAATGTAATGACGCTATCGCGAGCAGGCTCACTCCTACAAGAGCAACCTGCTTGCCGGCATGGGCGGTTCGCCCTCAGGACCACAATAAACATAAAAATCAGAGGTACTCCCGTGGCCGTTGATATCGAAGATAGCCGCTCCGCCCGCTTTGCTCTCAAGTGCTCAAGTTTTGCCGAACGCTGGTTTCCCGACTCCTGGGTGTTCGCCGCGCTGGCAGTGATTATTGTCACGCTCGCCACTCTGGCCATGGGTGCCAAACCGACCGATGCCGCGATGGCGTTCGGGGACGGGTTCTGGAGCCTGATCCCGTTCACCATGCAGATGGCCTTCGTGGTGATCGGTGGTTACGTGGTGGCCAGTTCACCACCCGCGGTCAAACTGATCGATCGTCTGGCGCGCATTCCAAAAAACGGCCGCTCGGCCGTGGCCTGGGTCGCACTGATCTCGATGGTCGCGTCGCTGTTGAACTGGGGCCTGTCGCTGGTGTTCGGCGGTTTGCTGGTGCGCGCCCTCGCCCGCCGTACCGATCTGAAAATGGATTACCGCGCCGCCGGTGCTGCGGCCTATCTTGGCCTCGGCGCAGTGTGGGCACTGGGCTTGTCGTCGTCAGCCGCGCAGTTGCAAGCGAATCCCGCCAGCCTGCCGCCGTCGATTCTGTCGATCACCGGGGTGATTCCGTTCACCGAGACGATTTTCCTCTGGCAGTCCGGCGTGATGCTGCTGGCACTGATCGTGATTTCGATCATCATCGCTTACGCCACCGCTCCCGGACCGAACTCGGCGCGTGACGCCAAGGCCTGCGGCATCGACCCGGCCTTCAACCTGCCACCGCTGCAACCGCGCACCCGTCCCGGCGAATGGCTGGAACACAGTCCGCTGCTGATCATCGTGCTGGTGCTGCTGGCGGCAGGGTGGTTGTTCCATGAGTTCTCGACCAAACCGGCGATCACCGCGATTTCCGGGCTGAACACCTATAACTTCCTGTTCATCATGCTCGGTGCGTTACTGCACTGGCGCCCGCGCAGCTTCCTCGATGCCGTGGCCCGGGCGGTGCCGACCACCACTGGCGTGCTGATCCAGTTCCCGCTCTACGGCTCGATTGCCGCGTTGATGACCACGGTCAAAGGCGCCGACGCGCAGACGCTGGCCCATCACATCTCGACGTTCTTCGTCAGCATCGCCTCCCACGACACCTATGCGCTGCTGATGGGCGTGTACTCGGCGATTCTCGGTTTCTTCATTCCGTCCGGTGGCGGCAAGTGGATCATCGAGGCGCCGTATGTGATGCAGGTCGCCAACGACCTCAACTACCACCTCGGCTGGGCGGTGCAGATCTACAACGCCGCCGAAGCGCTGCCGAACCTGATCAACCCGTTCTACATGCTGCCGCTGCTGGGCGTGCTTGGTTTGAAAGCGCGGGATCTGATCGGTTTCTCGTTCGTGCAGTTGCTGGTGCACACGCCGCTGGTGTTGTTTCTGCTTTGGGCGCTGGGCACGACATTGGCGTATACACCGCCGGTGATGCCGTAAACGAATGGACTGCACTCGCTAAAGGGTGAGTGCAGTCACATTGCCGCAGCGACAACCTCGCTTCAAATACGCTCTGGTGTAACCTCCCCGTCACATTTCGCTGCTAGCGTCCCGCCGAAATATATTGCAACAGTTTCGCGAAAAAGGAATTGGAATGAACGACGACAAAGACGGAAACGACCTCCCCTCCTCCGAATCCGACAACCCCACCGACACCAGCCGCCGCCGCTTCCTTGGCGGTGTTGCGGTACTCGGCGTCGGTGCAACGCTGAGCGCTTGCGGTAATCCCGGCGACAGTTCCGGCAAACCGGTGGAGCGCCCGCTGACGCCCGCCGAGCTGGATAAAGCCCTGCGCGATAACGTGAAGAATGTCGTGGTGATCTACGGTGAAAACCGCAGTTTCAACAACCTGTTTGCGGATTTCCCGGGTGTCGAAAACCCGCTGTCGGCGCTGAAGCCGGAAGACGGCGCGCAACGGGATCGTGACGGCAATCTGCTGTCGAGCCTGCCGCCAGTCTGGGGCGGTCTGAATCAGGTCGGGCCGCAAACCCTCGATGGCGTGATCTATCCTGCCGGCACGCAATATCAGGAACACTTGCCCAACGCGCCTTACGCCCTCAAAGGCCCGCAAGGCGAAGACTTGCCGCTGAGTCTGGTGACGCGCGATCTGTGGCATGTGTTCTATCAGAATCAGATGCAGATCAACGGCGGCAAGAATGACCGTTTTGCTGCTTGGGCCGACTCCGGTGGCCTGACCATGGGCCATTACGCCCAGACGCGCTATTCCCTGCGACTGTGGGATGTGGCCAAGGAGTTCGTACTCTGCGACAACTTCTTCCAGGGCGCTTTCGGTGGCTCGTACCTGAACCATCAATATCTGATCAGCGCACAGGTGCCGTTCTACCCGGATGTCGCCAACTCGATCGCCAAGCCGCAGATCGCCACGCTGCAAAGTGATGATCCGACCGACAATCGCCTCAAGCCGCTCGACACCTCGCCAGCCAGTGCCATGACCGGTCCGCCGCAATTCGGCCCGAGCCTGCTGACGCCTGATGGTTACGCGGTCAACACCATGGCGCCGCCGTACTGGCCGACCTGGGTTCGCGATCCCGAGCGCCCGGAATACGCCAAGCCATTGCCGAGCGTGCTGGTACCACAGACGCACGAGCATATCGGCGACAAACTGTCGAAGAAGAACGTCGACTGGGCCTGGTACGGCGGCGCATGGCAAGCGACGATCGACGAGTACAAGGATTCGGGCAACATCCCGAAAATCCCCAATTTCCAGTACCACCATCAGCCGTTCAACTACTTCAAGAACCAGGGCCCGGAAAACCCGGCCGAGCGCGCCAGGCGTCTGCGCGACGGTGGCCTGGGCGATGAATCGAGTACCAACAAATTCCTCGCCGATGCCGAAGCCGGCAAGCTGCCAGCGGTGGCGTTCTACAAACCTCAGGGCAACCTGAACATGCACGCCGGTTACGCCGATATCGCTTCGGGCGACCGACATATCGTCCGCGCACTGAAAGTGCTGCAGCAAAGTCCGCAGTGGAAAAACATGGTGGTGGTGATCACTGTCGATGAAAACGGCGGTTGGTGGGACCACGTGGCGCCGCCCAAAGGTGATCGCTGGGGCCCGGGCACGCGTATTCCGGCGCTGGTGATTTCGCCGTTCTCGCGCAACGGCACGGTGGATCACACGGTGTATGACACCGCCTCGATCCTGCGCCTGATCACGCGCACGTTTGCCCTGGAAACCCTCGACGGGATCAAAATGCGCGATGACGCGATGACCGCCCGAGGCCAGAAACCGATGGGCGATCTGACCAACGCCCTGCACTTTCCGGTCTGAGGAAAAGTCCTGTGGATAAGCCCGAAAAAACTCGGGCCGACCACTTCTCTGTGCAGCATGGCTGATCCACTATGAGGCGGCCCCCGACACGCGGGGCCCCCACGCTGAAAAGGATCTGAGCATGTTCAAATTCACAGGACTTACCCCGATAGCACTTACCCTCGCCGCGCTCACTCTGAGCGCCGCCGCCCACGCCGATGTCGATCTGAAACTGGGCAGCACCGAACGCGTCACCCGGCTCTTCGCTTACCCCAACAATTGCAGCGTGATCTGCTTCCGCAACTGGACGCTGGAGCAGACCGTCGCGCATTACCTGAGCCAAAGCGTGCAACGCGACGGCTACACCAATGCCAAGGTGCTGGTGAAGAACGATAACGGCCAGATTTACGCCGAAATCAGCGGCGTTCCAAAAGACTACGACAAACCGCTGAAGGCCCTGCTGGATGCCGGCGACCTGGCCTATACCGGCGCCAGCAAGCTCAATGCCGATGGCAAATGGGCGTACAGCTGGTACCTGTTCCTGCCGCTGGGCATGGCCCTGGAAAACCGTAAAAGTGTCGAATTGCTGCACTTCCCGCCGGATTACTCGCTGACCCAGGCCCAGGACTACCTGCGCTCCAACACCACTGACCGCTGGGCAACGCTGCTGACCGACAACGGCATTCCTGCCGATCAAACGCCGGCTTACCAGACCATCATCGATATCGCGCCGATTGCCGCGCCATCCAATGCCGGCAGCGATCTGGAAGGCGTCTACGACTACTTCAAGGACTACCAGACCACGCTGGTCAAACAGTTCAGTCAGACCAGCAGCGGCACAACATTACCGATGGTGGCGTTTGGCGCCCCGGTACGTAACTGGATCAAGCAGCAATACGGCCCGACCGTGGGCGTGCTGGGCCTTGCGACCATCACGCCGAGCGCTGGCGTGAATGTGCCGGTGCTGGGCTCGAACCACCCGAGCTACATCTGGTACGCCGCCGATCCGAAGAGTTACACCGGCGACGATGCACAAGCCAAGGCTGACGCCGCTGGTTTGAAGGTTATGGGACAGGACTTGAGCGCCGCCTGCTGGCAGGCCGGGATGGGCAGCAAACCGGGTACCGATCCGAAAACCCTGCTCAACAGCTGCACCCAGACCTGGCAAGTGACGCAGAAGGTCAAAACCTGCGAGCTGTTCTACACCTCAATTCGCAGCCTGACCCCGGAGCAAGCCGCCGCCAAGTGCGCCACTACGCCGATCAAGGCGCAGTTGAAACAACTGCAAGCGCCATTGCCCGACGCTGATGTACCTGCGCCGCATCTCTGATCTGATACTGATCCTTCCCGTGTCAGTCATTGCTGACGCGGGAAACAGCAGATTACGCCTGTCAGATCTGACAGTAGACCGCGTGCTTCAAGCAGAGGACGATTGGATCCAAGTAACCGTGTTGCAGGACTGACAGGAAGTCAGCCTTCGGAAGTCGCAACGCCCGACCGACAGGGATCGTTATGAACTCTCACGCCCGTCAACCACGCCTTGCCCCCGATCCGGCCGGGATCTATCCCTTCACCGGACTGCCTGTGCGTCTGGGTTTCCCCTCAAGCACCGATTTCGAAATTGTTCAGGAAGGCCATGGCGTCACTGCGGGTGTTGTAGCCCGTCGGGATTTTTTGCGTATCACCCGCATATGCCGCATCTCGGGGCAATTGCTGCCGTATCGCTGTCGCCAGACCCGGCAACTGCTGGCCGGGATTCATATCTACGATCCGCGTTTTTGCGGACTGCTCGAACACTCGTGCGACCCCAATGTGTTTCTCGACATGAGTGAGCTGTGGTTATGGGCACTGAGGGATATTCAGAAAGGCGAACGACTGAACATGGATCTGGCCGCCACCGAAGACAAACTGCAACAACAGTTTGCCTGTGGCTGCGGGTCTTCGCGTTGCCGTGGGTGGATCACCGGTTACGATGAACCACCCAACACCGAAGGCCAGCGCTTTCTGCACCGCTGGCGCTGCGGGCGCTGAACTACCCTGGAAGCAGCGTTACACCGCACCGACCGGACGCAAACGGTACTGCGGCGGCAGTTGCTCGAATCCGCTGATGGTCGCGTTCAGACTTTTCCAGCGACCGTCCTTGATGCCATAGATGCAACCGTGGATCGACAGGCTCTGCCCGCGATGCCAGGCGTTCTGCACGATGCTGGTATGGCCGACGTTGGCCACTTGCTGGATCACGTTCAGCTCACACAGGCGATCGACGCGCTCTTCTTCGGTCGGCAGCTTGGCCAGTTCATCACGCTTGTCGTAATACAGATCGCGGATCGAACGCAGCCAGCCATCGATCAGACCGAGCTGGCGGTCCTGCATCGACGCGCGTACACCGCCACAACCGTAGTGACCGGTCACCAGGATGTGTTTGACCTTGAGCACGTCGACCGCGTACTGAATCACCGACAGGCAATTAAGGTCGGTGTGCAACACCACGTTGGCAACGTTGCGGTGAACGAACAGATCGCCCGGCAGCATGCCGACGATCTCGTTGGCCGGTACTCGTGCGTCGGAGCAACCGATCCATAAGTATTCAGGCGTCTGCTGGCGCGCCAGTTTGGCGAAGAAGTCCGGATCTTCCTTGGTGATCGCGTCAGCCCAGCGCTCGTTGTTATCAATCAGGTCTTGTAAGTCGTGCATGATGTAAGGCCTCAAGAAAGATGCGCAGGTATGACAGACGACCGCCCGTCGGGGTCACGAATAAACGGCAGATGTTTTCGTTGGAATTTCTCGTGCACCCAGTGAGTCCACTTCAGTAAGGCCCACAGTATGAGGAATTGCCATGACTGATTCACGACGTCCATACGATGCGGTGCAACCGGAGCCCATCGATGATAACGAAGACCGCATGGGTTCGGTGCATGAGCTGGATTTCGACGACGAAACGCCTGACGCGAAAATCGGCGATGAATTGTCGCAGCGTGAACGCGAGCATTTGATGCCCCGTGAGCGGGTACGTGAAGCGGGCATGACTGGCGCTTCAGTCGCTGATCATGAGCCGACCGACGACGACATGAGCCCGGAAACCCTGATTCATGAAGACGGTGCGCGGGATGCCGATGAAGCAGGCGAAGGCAAACCGGATGATTGGGATTTGAGCATTGTCGATGAGGACGACATCGGCGGGGGCAATGGCCTGGATGAAGCGGAGATGGCGCAGCGTGATCCGCTGGACGGTAAACGCTGATCTTTATTGCCTATCAGATCGCTATCGCCAGCAGGCTGGCCCCCACAGGGAACGCATTCCAATGTGGGAGCCAGCCTGCTGGCGATGCTTTTGAAATGTGATCAGTCAACCAGGGTGCAGGCCATGACCACCGCATCTTCACGACCACCCACCGCCGGGTAGTAATCGCGGCGCCGGCCAATCTCGTTGAAACCATAACGCTCATACAAGCGGAATGCCGAGCGATTGCTGTCGCGCACTTCCAGGAAACACTCCCGCGCTTGCGCCGCATAAGCCCGCGACATCAGGTGCTCCAGCAAGGTCAGCCCCAGCCCACGCCCCTGATTTTCCGGTTTGACCGTGATGTTCAGCAGATGCGCCTCATCGAGAATGATCTGCACCACCCCGTGACCAACCTGCTGCTCACCGTCGAACATCAGCCAGATTTGGTATTTACCCAGCCCGTCGAGAAAAATCCCGCGAGTCCAGGGGTGGCTATACGCGGCGAATTCAATCTTCAGCACAGCGTCAAGATCCGCCTCGGTCATCGGGCGGAACGATACAGCGTCACTCATTCGATTCTTTCCAGCGCGCCATCAGCCGACGCATGGCTTGCCACACAGCGGCTTTGCGCTGTGGCTCTTCCATTAACAATTCCAGACCGGGGATGGCCCAGGCCGAGCCCAGACCTTCGATCTGCAACTCACGATTGAATGCCTCGGCGTCCGCCTCACCGGCAAAACGCACGGCCGGCAGGCCGATCAGCCACAGGCAGGCGCACGGCGCGGTTTCCATTTGTACCGAGAGGAAACCCTGCACAAAGTCGCGGGCCGCTTCCGGGCCCTGATCCATGGTGCCGCGGTTCAGCCACGGCCAGCGTACTGGCTCGCCAACAATCTGCGGCGCATCCGGCAGACCAGCGGCGCGCAGCATGTCCTTGAGCAGCAGATAAGCCGGATCGCGAGTCTGGAAGGATTCACCTGTGGGTAACTCCACCAGCAGCAGGCAGCGACCGGCACGCAGCAATTGCAATGCGAAACGCGGCGGCGGCACGGGCGCAGGTTTGGCGACGACTGGTGTGTCGTCGACCTCCTCCACCGGTTTGGCGCCAGTACGGGAGCTTGCCAGCGATGGCCGTGGTACTTCGATCTTCGGCCGCTCGACCGGGCGCGGGGCAGCCTGCACCGGGGCTTCGGCCCGTGGCGCGAGCACGACCGGCGCCGGTTCCTCGGGCTCGAGCATTTCCAGCAGCTCGGGCCGCGACGGGGCGGCGAAGGGCAATTCGGTGCGCGGCAGCCAGTTGACCACCTGCATGGCGTTCAAATAGGCGCGGCGGCGGGACTCGATAAGCAAAGGTCGGCCACTTGTGGATAACTAAAGTGCGCTGATTCTACCGCCCTTCGCTCAAGATCGCTTGCTGTTGATCGATAGCCTTGATCGACGCCCTTGACCTTCGCGCTTTATCGAAAGAATGCGACAGCCCGTCCCGAGAGTGAATCGCATCGGCTTCGATGCAGTACAATCGCGGCTTTTAATCGCCAACCAGCCGGCCATTCCGATGATCGAACCCAAGCGCGTCTTGCGCGCCCTCGCTGAACACTGGGCACTTCTGGAGCCACTGTGCGAGCACTTCGACCAAGGCACCCTGAGCCTCAACGAACTGCGCACGCAACTGGCCGCCCAACAACTCGACAGCACGCCGCAGGACATCACCAGCCTGCTCGATGTGTGGATTCGCCTCGATATTCTGGTTCCCGTGGCGAAAAGCCCGAACCGTTTCGAGCTGAATGCACAGATCCACGACTTCCTCGCCTACCTGCGTCGCGAGCACCGTCTGGGCCTGTGCCTGGAGATCGAAGCTTATCTGCGTCATCTCGAGCGTCTGGCCGGTTACATTCAGGACGCGTTCGACATCCGCGACGGTCACGACCTCGCCCGCCAGTTGCGCTTGCTCGACATGCGCGTGCGCGACGTGCTGAAAAAACTCGATAACGACGAACAGGCATTGGTGGCTGTCGCTGAACGGGCGAAAACCAGCGACCGGCAGATTCCGCTGCGTCAGCGTTACGCCGAAGTGTTAGCGACCTGGGACGAATACGTCGAGCCGATGATTGATCTGGTGAACGCCGACGGCGCCTTCGAACAAGGCGTGCGCAAGGTCGAAACCGTGCTGCTGAAGATGCTCAGCGAACAGCAACGCCTCGGCCATCTGGTCGATGACGATATGTTGCTGCGCACCCACGCGCGCATTCTCGAAATGCAGACCAGCGCGCAACTGACCCTGCGTCATGCCCGCGAATTGCTGCTGCCGCTGCGTGAAGAAGCGCGTCGGCACAACGCCGTGACCCGTGGCGCCGCGCTGGCGCTGTCGGCGATTCGCCGTAAAGGTATCGATGCGGTGCCACAAGCGGCGATGCCGTTGTTCACCCGACCGCAAAGCACCTTCCTTGGCAGCGCCAGTCAGGTCGAGGCCTACGTTTACGCCCTCGCCCGTTTCGAGCCGAAACCGGCGCGTTTCCCCAAGGCGCACAAGACGCAAAAGGCTGGCGAGGCCCCGCGTGCGCCACGCACCGTGCGCGAAATGCTCGAACGCTGCGAAGACGCCCTGCCGATGCCGGACTTGATGACCTGGCTGCTGGAGCAGGAACCGGACGGCGCCACCGACGAATTGCTCTATTGGTTCTCGCGCCTGTCGCGGGAAAAACGCTTCAAGCGCGAGCGTCTGGAACGCCGCGAATACCACACTCACGAGCACCAGGTCAGCCTGCGCTCCTTCGCCCTGCTCTCGGCTGGTGACGACACCACCAGCGAGAATTCTGCGAGCATTCCCAATGCATCTTGATCTCTCCGAACTGTCCCAACTCGCGCCGATCTTCCGCGAGTTGTTCAAGGGTTACCACGTCAGCCGCCGCGACCCGGAACTGTACGCGCAACTGTCGAACTTCCAGGATCAGTACCGCACGCTGTTCAAGGCACTGGGCTTTGAACTGGTCTGCGACACCCGTGGTTTCTACTACTTCGTACCGGATCTGGCCGCTGCGGCGGTGAACAAGACGGCGCAGCGTCTGGCGCTGTTCACCTTCATCCTCGTCGAGCATCTGGCCGATCAGGGTCGCGATCCGATCGCCGTGCTCGACGGCGGTAGCCTCGGTCGTGAAGAACTTCCGTCGCTGCTGGAAAAATACCGCGATCTGTTTATTCAGGCCGAAGTGCAGACCGTTGAAGAGCTGGAAGAAAAAATCATGCGCCGCATGACTCAGCTCGGTTTCGCTGGCGAAGAAAACGGCGTGTATCGCTTCCTGCCGCCGATGCACCGTTTCCTCGACGTCTGCCTCTCGGTGCAACAAGACCGCGATCTGGCGGCCAGCGTACACAGCGTTCTGCCGCTGCCCGCTCCAGTGCTGATCGACGAAGCCGCCGAAGCCAAATTCCTCGAAACCGACGATCCGCTCGATCTCACCGAATTCGATGAAGAAAGCGAAGAAGACGCACTGGCCCGCGCCATTGCCGAAGAACAGGAGTCCGACGCATGAGCCAGGAACGCTACGGCATCCGCCGCTTTGCCCTTTTGAACACTGCCGGTTACAGCCTCGGCCTGTTCCCGCTGGAAGAACCGCTTTCGGTTTACGGCGCGAACAACCTCGGTAAATCCGCTTCGATCAACGCCTTGCAGTTCCCGATTCTGGCGCGCATGTCGGACATGAGTTTCGGCAAGTACAGCCTCGAACAATCGCGGCGTTTCTACTTTGCCTCCGACACCAGTTACATCCTCGTCGAAGTGAACCTGCCCCACGGTCCGCATGTGATCGGCGTGGTCGGTCGCGGCCCGGGCGGCGGTTTCGGTCACCAGTTCTTTGCCTACGCCGGCAAACTCGATCTGGCGCATTACCAGAAGAACGACACCTGTCTGCGTCAGAAAGAACTGTTCAGCAACCTTGAGCGCGAAGGTCTGAAAGCCTACGAACTGAAGCCGGACGAACTGCGCCGTTTGCTGGTTGGCGGTCACACGTCGATCCCGCTGGAACTGACGCTGATCCCGCTGCGCTCCACCAGCGAGCAGAGCCTGAAGACTTTCCGCGCACTGTTCATCAACTTGCTGCACATGCGCGAAATCACTGCGGCCAAGCTCAAGCAATTGTTCCTCGATGCCTTCGAACACAGCCTGCGTTCCGGCAGCGTCGATTACATCGCGGCATGCGAAGAAGCGTTCCGCGACGTACGCCGTATGGAACAGGACTACAACTCCCTCGTCGCCGCCGGGCCATTGGTTGAAGCCTTGGCCAACGGTGTGCGACAGCGCGACTCGCTGCGCGGCAAATTGCATCGTCTGTCGCCACTGCTCGATTCGTTGCTCGGTACCTGGTCGGACTATGCCGGTGCGCGCAAGGAAGAGCTGACAGTTCAGGCCGACCACTACCGTGGCGAGCAGGACAGCCTGCAAAATGATCAGCGCGGTGGCACCCAGGAACTGATGCGTCTGGAGCGGGAAATCTCCGGCATTCAGCGCTGGCTCGGTGAGCTGTCGGTACTGAAGAATCGCTTCGCGCTGGTCGATGACGTCAAAGTGCTGGAGCAGCAATTGCTGGCCGCCAAGGACGCGCACGACGAACTGGCCGGTGCCTTGGCGCAATCCCGTCAGTTCAGCGCCGAAGATCTCGAAGAACGTCTGCGCGATCTGGAGAAACGCCTGAAGTCGGTCAAGCTGCAACTCGATCACGCCGACAACAACAGCTACGCCCGTCTGCGCGAAGAGTTCTCGCAACCGGACGTCGAGCGCCTGATGCGTCTGTTCAACAGCGCCCTGTTCAGCCTGCCGCTGGGCGAGCACGGCATCACCCTCGACGAGGGTGGCGAATGGGTCAAATCCGTCGAGCTGATCCTCGACGGCTTCAAGGGCGAACGTTTCGAAGTGCCGGGCCTGTCCATCGACATCTCGCACATCGAGCCGCCGGCGCTGCAAGCGCTGGCCGACCGCGCCGCGTTGCGCGATCAGAAAGAGCGTCTGGACAAAGAGCTGAAACAGCTCAAGACCCAGCAGGCTGTCGCCGCCGACCGTGCCGCGAGCAAGACCCAGACCGAAGCGCTCTATCAGCAGGTATTGGACGCGCAGAAAGCCCTGGAAGACTTCCGTCGCACCCAGACGCTGAGCGCCGAAGAAGGCGACAAACTCGAGCAACTGGCGCAGATGGAAGGCGCGCAGGACGAACTCAAACGTTCCAGCGACGCCTTCACCGAACGCGTCCAGCAACTGTCGGCCAAGCTGCAGCTGGTCGGCCGGCAGATCGCCGACATGGAAGCCAAACAACGCACCCTCGACGACGCCTTGCGCCGCCGTCAGTTGCTGCCGGCAGATCTGCCGTTCGGCACGCCGTTCATGGACCCGGTCGACGATTCGATGGACAACCTGCTGCCGTTGCTCAACGACTATCAGGACAGCTGGCAAGGCCTGTTGCGTGCCGATGGCCAGATCGAAGCGCTGTATGCGCAAGTGCGTCTCAAAGGCGTAGCCAAGTTCGACAGCGAAGACGACATGGAGCGCCGTCTGTCACTGCTGATCAACGCTTACGCGCACCGCACCGACGAAGCCCTGACCTTGGGCAAGGCGCGTCGCGCAGCAGTGACCGACATCGCCCGTACCCTGCGCAATATCCGCAGCGACTACGACAGCCTTGAGCACCAGTTGGCGCTGTTCAACCGCGAGATCAACAAGCGTCAGGTGTCCAACCTGCAAAGCTTCCGTATCGTCCTCGCGCCGAACAAGGAAGCGCTCAAGCACATCGATCAGATTATCCACAGCGCCGGTCAGTACGAAGAAGGCGAAACCCTGTCGGTATTCGATCTGAGCCAAAGCGCCGAGCAGGACAACAAAAACGAAGAGGCCAAGGAATATCTGGCACGGCTGGTGGCGGCAAACCACAACCAGCTCGGTCTCAAGGACTTGTTCGAACTGGCGTTCGAGATCACCAAGGTCAACGGTCAGCCGGTGATTCACACCGACATCGACGGCGCCGCGTCCAACGGCACCACGATGACCATCAAAGCGCTGACCAACATGTACTTGTTGCTGCACTTGATGGATCGCGACCTCGCTGGCCGTGTGCGCTTGCCGTACTACCTCGACGAGGCAGCGGACATCGACGAGAAAAACCAGGCAGCCCTGCTGGAAACCAGTCTGCAACTGGGCTTCGTGCCGATTCTGGCGAGTGTGAAGCCGCAGGTTTGCGCCAGTGTCGCCATCGACCTGGAAGGCGGCAGCGGCCCGGCCGGCATCTACATCGACGAGGCGGACTGGAAATACATCCGTCGTCATGATGAGGTGAAGGCTACGGTCAATGTTGCAGCCGATGAGCCGGAGCTGGATGCGGTTTGACTGGCTGTAACTGACGGGCAATAAAAAGGCCGCGATCTGTCTGGATCGCGGCCTTTTTTATGGCTTGGGATTTTGTGCTGAATTGGATTGCCCTATCGCGAGCAGGCTCACTCCCACATTTGGAATGCGCTCCCTTGGTGAGGGTAATTATCTCCCCAGTTTGGAACGCATGCCCCCTTGTGGGAGCTAGCCTGCTAGCGATGGCGCCGGTACAAACACCGTCGGATTACTTACCGAGTGAAATCTTCGGCGCCCAGGTCAGCCATTCATCTTCGAATTTGTCGAATAGCGCAAACGTCTGCTCTGGTCGCGCCGGGTTGCCCATGCGCTCGCCATCCGGCGTAGCGAAAGCGATACCGCCCTGAATCACCGTTTCCAGCGACTCGGTACGCACCGTCACGCCTTTGAACAAACCGATATCGAAACCGACACCGCTGGTATTCCAGAACCGGGTACCACCGCGTACCAGCGGCGCGTATTTCGGCTCAATCAGAATACGCACCAATACTCGATCCGCAGTCTGGCCCAGTTCATAACCGGTAACCTTACCCACGGTGATTTCACGGTAAGTGACTGGCGTACCCGGCTTCAGCGAGCCACGACGAGCAGCGCTCAGCACCAGACTCAAACCGGCTTCCTGCTTGCTGACTTCCGGCGGATTGGCCAAGGCCACAAAGTTCTTCTGTGGGCCAAGGTTCTTCGCTGCCGGTTGTACTTCGAGGTACTGCCCGGTTACCAGCGTCTCCAGATTCGACGTCTTGATCAGGCCCAATTCCGGTTTGACCACCCAGAACTGACTGCCAACCCGGGCGATTTTATCCGGCACTTCAGTGATACGCGCGGTGAGCAGCACCGATTGCAGGTCGTCAGTCAGATCAACGCTTTCGATCTTGCCGACATCCAGGCCCTTGAAGCGTACCGGCGTACCGCTGCGCAAACCGTCGGCACGATCAACCTTGATCGTCACCACCGCGCCCTTTTGATTGGCGTCGTCATGGTTGGCGAACAGGCGGAAGCGTGGAATACGTTTCTGCAACGGTGCTTTGGCTTGCGGCGTTTCGAAAGCAATGCCGCCCGCCATCAGGGTCTGCAACGATTCGCTCTTCACCTGAATGCCGCCGGTCAAACCACCGGTCAGCGTGATGCCACTGACGTTCCAGAAGCGGGTTGAAGCATTGACCAGGTTTTCGTATTCCTTCTCGATGTGCACACCGATGACCAATTGTTTTTTGGTCTTGGAGAACTGGTAGCTCTGCACCGAACCGACCTTGACCTGCTTGTACAGAATCGGGCTGCCGACATCGATCGAACCGAGGCTGTCGGTGAACAGCACCAAATGCAGACCCGGCGAACGCAGATCCAGCGGCGGAGCTTTTGGCCGCGCCTCGAACTCGCGTTTCGGAGCCGCGCCTTTATCACCGGGACGTACGGCGATGTAGTTACCTTTCACCAAGGCTTCGAGCCCGGTGATACCGGCCAGGGAAATCGACGGTTTGACCACCCAGAACTGCGTGCCGTCCACGAGGTAATCTTCGGCCAACGGATCAAGGGTCAATTCTGCGGTAGCACTGGACAGATCCGGGTCTATTTTCAGCGCTTTCATGTTGCCGACCTGAATGCCTTTGTACATCACCGGCGTACGGCCGGCCTGCAGGCCTTCGAAGTCGCTGAGTTTGACCTTTACCCGAATCCCGGCGGCAGCGGCATCAAAATCCTCATACAGACGGAATGGCAGGCTTGGGTCGGTAGGCGGGCTGTCCTTGCGATTCTCCGGCGTTGCGAAAGCGATACCACCGGCAACAATGCTGGCGAGGGACTCGCTGCGTACTTTCACACCGGACAGATTGGCGTCGATGCTGATGCCGCTGGCGTTCCAGAAACGTGTGTGTTTGCGCACCAGTTTGGCGTAGGTCGGTTCGATGAAAACCTTGAGCTCTACGGTGCTCTGGTCTTCCGAAAGCAGATAACTTTTAACCTGGCCGACTTTGATCTGCTTGTAGAAAACCGGACTGCCACGGTTGAGCGAACCGAGGCGATCAGCCTTGATCGTCAGGTGCAGACCGGGTTTGGAGTCCGACAGCGGCGGCTCTTCGGCGAGCGCCTTGAACTTGCGCGTCGGCTCGCCTTCGCCGGGACTGATCGCTACGTAGTTACCAGAAACAAGAGTCTCAAGACCGGTGATACCGGCCAGCGTCACGCTCGGTTTGACCAGCCAGAAGCGGGTGCTGGTCTTGAGGTATTGCTCGACGTCCTTGTTCATCTCGACCGTGGCGATCACTCCTTTGGAGTTGCCTTCGTCGTCGAGTTTCAGCGCTTTCACCTTACCAACCGACATGCCTTTGTACATGACCTCGGTCTTGTTGGCCTGAATGCCTTCACCGCTTTCAAAGCGCACCTGAATCTCGATGCCGGTTTCGTTATAGGCACGCCAGCCGAGCCAGCCGCCAATGATCAGAGCGATCAGCGGCAGTACCCAGATGGCAGACCAGTTCGAGGCCGGTCGGGTTTTCGCTACAGGCAAATCAGTCATGGTCGTCGTCCGACTCCGTGTTATCCCAAATCAGTCGGGGATCAAAAGTTACTGCGGCGAGCATCGTCAGAATCACCACACTGGCGAAGGCGACGGCGCCTAGATTGGCTTCGACACTGGCTAAGCGACCGAAGTTGACGACCGCCACCAGAATGGCGATCACAAAAATATCGAGCATCGACCAGCGGCCGATGAACTCGATGAAGCGGTACATCCAGATTCGCTGCCGGGCCGACAATGGCTGACGCCTTTGCACCGAAAACAGCAGCAAGGCGATGCCGACCAACTTGAAGGTCGGCACCAGAATACTGGCGATGAACACCACGGCTGCGATTGGAATCATGCCGTGCTGCACCAACTGGATCACGCCGGACATGATGGTACTGGGATCACCCTGCCCCAACGAGCTGACGGTCATGATCGGCAACACATTGGCCGGGATGTAGATAATCGCTGCCGTGATCAACAGGGCCCAGGTTCGGACCAGACTGTTCGGGCGCCGGGCATGCACCAGTGCGCCGCATCGAGTACAAGTCTGCTCATCGCTGTCCGCGTCCTGCTTGTTCAATTCGTGGCATTCGGTGCAAATCAGAATGCCCGCATCAATCGCCCGCATGAGCATCCTCTCCAGATAACGCCTGCCAGATCTGATGCGGTGACATCACCACTTCCAGCCAGACCTGAATCAACAACAAGCCGATGAAACACACCAGGCCGAGGCCGACGGTGATAGCTGCCATATCTGCCAGTTTGACGATCGCCACCAGCACGCCCATGAGGTAGACCTCGAGCATTCCCCAGTCCTTGAGGTGATGGTAAATGCGATAGAGCAGCAAGCCGTAACTGCGGCCGATGTCAAAACGGATCGTCAGCAACACGAATAATTGGCACAGCAGTTTGAGCAGGGGAATCGCCATACTGCAGAGGAATACAACGATCGAAACACCCTGCATGTCGGTATTGAATAGCCCGACAACGCCGGTCCAGACCGTGTCCTGCGACGATTGCCCGAGTACATTGAGCTGCATGATGGGTAAAAAGTTCGCCGGCACGTAGAGCAACAGCGCCGCGATGACCAGGGCGAGACTGCGCTGCACGACGTTGTGTCGATGGGCGTACAGCTCGTAACCGCAACGCGGGCACAGGGCTTTCTCGCCGTGGGCAAGCTCGGGCTTGCGCATCAGCAGGTCGCACTCGTGGCAGGCCACCAAGTCTTCCAGCGGTAAATCTGACAGCCCAGGGGCGTCAACCGTATCTGACATAAAGGCTCTGGCTCCGAAAAAGATGGGGCTATTCTAGTGTTCTGATTCGAAAATAACTGTGCAAATTTGTTCGGTTTAACGAGTAAAAACTTTCTCGCAGGCAAAACAAAACCCCAACTGCTTTCGCAATTGGGGTTTCGGAATTTAATCTTGACGATGACCTACTCTCACATGGGGAAACC
>NZ_JBIUXX010000056.1:0-39503 GCF_044744235.1 Pseudomonas sp. NPDC087346 | reverse complement strand
AACTACAACTAAAAAAAAAGACGCAAACCTAGATATAAAAATTATACTGGCTATCAAAACTTAGCTCATCAGAAGCTCGACATCAAAAACTGGCGCGACAGCCAGCAATCCCCGGGCTTCCTGGCGCCGGAACGGGCCTGGATGGACGAGATTGTCGGCAACATGGGTTACGTTGATGCCCTGCGCGAAGTCAGCCGTGAAGGCGACCAGTACAGCTGGTGGCCGGACAACGAGCAGGCCGAGATGCTTAACCTCGGCTGGCGCTTCGACTACCAGTTGCTGACCCCGGGCCTGCGCCGCTTTGTACGCAGCGCACGCCTGCCACGTCAGCCACGGTTCTCGCAGCACGCACCGCTGATCGTCGACTACGACTGGACGCTGACTATCTAAGCGTCAATTCGAAGTTAAAAAAATGCCCGTATCGCGAGATACGGGCATTTTTTATGCGCCGATGAAATGACCTGAGACTCAGGTCACCGAAAAGAACGGTAGCGCAAGGTACAGCTTGATCACGATGACATTGATGATATCGATGAAGAACGCACCGACCATCGGCACCACAAGAAACGCAATCTGCGAAGGCCCGTAGCGCTGCGTCACCGCCTGCATGTTGGCGATGGCCGTCGGCGTTGCACCCAGCCCGAAGCCGCAATGCCCTGCCGCCAATACTGCCGCATCGTAATTGCGACCCATGACCCTGAACGTCACGAAAATCGCGAACAGCGCCATGACCAGAGTTTGCGCGGCCAGAATGATGAAAATCGGCAAGGCCAATGCCGCCAGATCCCAAAGCTTCAGAGACATCAAGGCAATCGCCAGAAACAGCGACAGGCTGACATTGCCCAGCACCGAAACTTCACGCTCGAATACCTGATACAGGCCCAGCGCCGAAAGCCCGTTGCGCAAAACCACGCCGACGAACAGCACGCAGACGAAGGTCGGCAACTCAAGTGCCGTGCCTTGCAGGAAGCCGTTCAGAAGATTGCCGGCCAGCAAGCTGACGGCGATCAGCGCCAGAGTCTCGATAAACGAAAATGGCGTAATCGAGCGCTCTTTGTTCGGCTGCTCAAAGCCCTTTGGTAACCGGGGAGCTTCCTGAGATTGGCAACCGGGCACCTGAACACGCTTGATCAGCAGGCGAGCGACCGGACCACCAATCAAACCGCCCAGCACCAGACCAAACGTCGCGGAGGCAATCGCCAACTCGGAAGCCGAGGCCAGACCGTACTTCTCGCTGAACACCGTCCCCCATGCCGCGCCGGTACCGTGACCGCCCGACAACGTAATCGAACCGGTCAGCAGACCCATCAATGGATCGAGACCGAGCATTGTGGCGAGGCCGATGCCCATGGCGTTCTGAACGACCAGCAGACCGGCCACCGCCAGCAGAAAAATGCCGACTACGCGACCGCCCTTCCTCAGGCTGGCGAAGTCTGCACTCAAACCGATGGTGGCGAAGAACGCCAGCATCAATGGCGTCTGCAATGAAGTATCGAAGCGCACTTCAATTTCGAAAGTTCGTAATACCAGCAGAACCAGGGCAACCAACAGGCCACCGGCAACAGGTTCAGGGATATTGTAATTACGCAGGAAACCCACTCGTGTAACCAGTCCGCGCCCTAGCAAAAGCACTAAAGAGGCGGCCACAAGCGTTCCGTAAAAATCGAGCTGAATCATTGGGATTATTCTTGGCTGTATATTCACAAGCGCACTTTTCTACCTAAGCACGGCTCATGAATCGGCTGAGTGTCTCAACGCTGATTGCTTGAAATTCAAGGACCTTCGATGGCTTGAATATGTCGAAATATTTCAGAGGGAATATGACGTGGGGCAACTTTATCAACCGCCAAGTGGCATTGCCAAGGACATACCCGACGTAGGGGCATTGCAGTTGTGACTAAACATGTAAGAGTTTTCTTTAGGAAAATTCCTATTGCATTTTGTTATCGCGGATATATCACCCGAGCATGTAGTTAATTGTGGCGCTAAAACAAAAATGCCCTGACAAGTCAGGGCATTTGTTTACTGCTTCTTCACAGGGGCTCTGCATTGATCGCTATTTGATCAGCCGCCAAGTGAACGGATACCGATAAGGGAACCCGTCATTGGCCTTCACCCCGGCAATGATCGTCAGCACCAGCGCACCGATGGCCAGCAGGCCAAGCAGGAAGAAGCCGATAATCAGCAACATCAACAGCAGGCAGATGGCCGAGGCAATCGCCACGGTGATCTGGAAATTCAGCGCTTCTTTACCCTGAGCATCGATGAACGGATCGGTTTCGCGCTTCATCTGCCACAGAATCAGTGGCCCGATCAGGTTGCCGAACGGAATCCAGATCCCCAGCAAGGCGGACAAATGACAAAACATCGCCCATTGACGAACCTCCTGGCTCGGTTTGGGCAGCAGCTCTTGCTCGTCACTCATCGCGGACTCCTTGCGGGTTATGAACCTGCTCAGTCGGCCAGTGCAGCCTTTTGCAGGTCGAAAATCTCGTTCATGCCTTTCTTCGCCAGCTCAAGCATGGCGTTCAGCTCTTCAGGCTGGAACGGCGCGCCTTCAGCGGTGCCCTGAACTTCGATGAAGCCGCCGGAGCTGGTCATCACTACGTTGAGGTCAGTCTCGGCAGCGGAATCTTCAAGATAGTCCAGATCCAGCACTGGCTCGCCCTGATACATGCCAACCGACACGGCGCCGATCATTTGCTTGAGCGGGTCGCCGCCTTTCAGGCCGCCGCGTTTCTTGATCACTTTCAGAGCATCGACCAGCGCAACCATGGCGCCGGTGATCGACGCAGTGCGGGTACCGCCGTCAGCCTGGATCACGTCGCAGTCGACGTACAGAGTGACGTCGCCCAGCTTGGACATGTCCAGCGCGGCGCGCAGCGAACGACCGATCAGACGCTGGATTTCCAGAGTACGACCGCCCTGTTTGCCACGGCTTGCTTCACGTTGGTTACGCTCGCCAGTGGCGCGCGGCAGCATGCCGTATTCAGCGGTCAACCAGCCTTGGCCCTGACCTTTGAGGAAACGCGGCACGCCGTTTTCGACGCTGACGGTGCAGATGACTTTGGTATCACCGAATTCGACCAGTACAGATCCCTCGGCGTGTTTGGTGTAGTTGCGGGTAATGCGGATCGAGCGGAGCTGATCGGCAGCGCGACCACTTGGACGTTTCATAGGGAATACCTGTACTGGGGACGGAAAACTGCCGAGCATTATAGAGCCGTGCACCGCGACTGGGCACGGGTTAAAAATTTCGCCCGACGATCGAAGGCCCTGAAACGTACTTACCCGACGGCCTGCAGCCCTTTGTCACACCGTGTGTTTGGGCGCATTCGCCGCACTGCGCTACAATCCTGCGCCTTTGCTGCCAGTCGGCTTAAATTCATTGATATCGAGCTGCGGAGCCTACGCTCCGAGTCGATCTGCATTGCGAGGTCACCGCCATGGTGCACAGCATGACCGCCTTCGCCCGCGTTGAAAAAGCCGGCGTTCAGGGCACCCTGAGCTGGGAACTGCGTTCGGTCAACAGCCGCTATCTGGAACCTCACCTGCGCCTGCCGGAGTCGTTTCGCGACCTCGAAGGCGCCGTGCGTGAAGCGCTGCGTCAGGGCCTGTCGCGAGGCAAACTCGAATGCACCTTGCGCTTCACTGAAGAAAGCACCGGCAAGCCGTTGCAAGTGGACCGCGAGCGCGCCGCGCAATTGGTCGCCGCCGCTGAAACCGTCGCCAGCCTGATCAAGAACCCGGCGGCGTTGAATCCTCTGGAAGTGCTGGCCTGGCCCGGCGTGCTGGTCGCCGACGCCAGCGACCCGCAGGCACTGAATGCCGACGCACTGGCTCTGTTCAATCAAGGTCTGAAAGACCTCAAGGCTGGCCGCGAGCGCGAAGGTTCGGAACTGGCACGCCTGATCAACGAGCGCCTGACGTCGATTGAAGAAGATGTCGTGACCCTGCGCGATCTGGTTCCGCAGATGCTCGCGACCCAGCGCCAGAAGGTCCTCGATCGCTTCGCCGACATGAAGGCCGAGCTTGATCCGCAGCGTCTCGAACAGGAAATGGTCATGCTCGCGCAAAAGAGCGACGTGGCCGAAGAACTGGACCGCTTGAGCACCCACATCATTGAAGTTCGCCGGGTTCTCAAGTCCGGCGGCGCCGCCGGGCGACGCCTGGACTTCCTGATGCAGGAACTCAACCGCGAAGCCAACACACTGGGCTCCAAGGCCTTCGACCCGCGCAGCACCCAAGCCGCCGTCAACCTCAAAGTGTTGATCGAGCAGATGCGCGAACAAGTGCAGAATATTGAGTAAGGCTACCCCGACATGACCCACAGCACCGGCACCCTGTACATCATTTCCGCCCCATCGGGCGCGGGCAAGAGCAGTCTGGTCAAGGCTTTGACCGACGCCAATCCGGAGATCCGCGTCTCGGTCTCCCACACCACCCGCGCCATGCGTCCCGGTGAAGAAAATGGCGTGAACTATCACTTCGTCGAACGCAGCGAGTTCGTGAAGATGATCGAGCACGGTGATTTCCTGGAGCGCGCCGAAGTCTTCGGCAACCTCTATGGCACCTCGCAAAGCCACCTGCAACAGACCCTGGACGAAGGCCACGACCTGATTCTGGAAATCGACTGGCAGGGCGCCGAGCAAGTGCGCAAGCTGATGCCGCAGGCGCGTTCGATCTTCATTCTGCCGCCATCGTTGCAGGCCTTGCACCAGCGCCTGACCAATCGCGGTCAGGACAGCGACGAGATCATCGACGGCCGGATGCGTGAAGCCGTCAGCGAGATGAGCCACTACGTCGACTACGACTACCTGATCATCAACGACGATTTCGCCCACGCGCTGGACGATCTGAAGGCGATTTTCCGTGCCAATCAGCTGGCACAGAAGCGCCAACAGCAGCGTTTCGGCAAATTGCTCGCTGAATTGCTCGGCTAATCAGCGCTTCCCAAAACCGCTGCAAGCGCTTTACATTGGCACTTGCAGCGCGTTGAAGGGCCTGGTCAAAAAATCAGCGCTTCCCTAATCGCTGGTGATTTTTTAAACTGTTGAGTCCGCTCGCCCAACCGGGCAGCGCGCATATTGCATTCGCTCCGAGGAATACCATGGCCCGCGTAACCGTTGAAGACTGCCTGAACCACGTGGAAAACCGTTTTGAACTGGTCATGCTGTCCACCAAGCGTGCCCGTCAACTGGCCACCGGCGGCAAAGAGCCTCTGGTTCAGTGGGAAAACGACAAGCCTACCGTTGTTGCCCTGCGTGAAATCGCTGAAGGCCTGATGAGCTACGAGTTCATCGCCGAGCAGGAAATCGTTCAGGACGAGCCGCTGTTCGCAGCGTTCGAAGACGAGTCCAACGAGGCCGTCTAAGCCTATGCCTGGTCGACGTAGCACGGCGCGGGAATACAGACTACGGCAGGAGTCATCATGCCGAGCATAGACGCCCTCGCCGATCGCTTATCGACCTATCTCGGCAAGGACCAGGTAAACCTGGTTCGCCGAGCGTACTTCTACGCCGAACAAGCCCATGACGGTCAACGCCGTCGCAGCGGCGAGGCGTACGTCACGCACCCTCTTGCGGTGGCGAATATTCTTGCCGACATGCACATGGACCATCAGAGTTTGATGGCTGCGATGCTGCATGACGTGATCGAAGACACCGGTATTGCCAAAGAAGCGCTGCAAGCGCAGGTCTGTGAAACCGTGGCCGATCTGGTCGACGGGGTCAGCAAACTGACCCAGATGAACTTCGAGACCAAGGCCGAAGCCCAGGCTGAAAACTTCCAGAAAATGGCCATGGCCATGGCACGCGACATTCGCGTGATCCTGGTCAAACTCGCCGACCGCTTGCACAACATGCGCACGCTGGAAGTGCTGTCCGGCGAAAAACGCCGGCGCATCGCCAAGGAAACCCTCGAAATCTATGCACCCATCGCCAATCGGCTGGGTATGCACGCGATTCGCATAGAGTTCGAAGACCTCGGCTTCAAGGCCATGCACCCGATGCGTTCCGCGCGGATCTACCAGGCCGTCAAACGCGCCCGGGGCAACCGCAAGGAAATCGTCAACAAGATCGAAGAATCCCTCGCACATTGCCTGGCCATCGATGAGATCCAGGGCGAAGTCAGCGGTCGCCAGAAACACCTCTACGGCATCTACAAGAAAATGCGCGGCAAGCGTCGGGCCTTCAACGAGATCATGGACGTCTATGCGTTCCGGATCATCGTCGACAAGGTCGATACCTGCTACCGCGTGCTCGGCGCTGTACACAATTTGTACAAACCGTTGCCTGGGCGCTTCAAGGAGTACATCGCGATCCCCAAGGCCAACGGCTATCAGTCGCTGCACACCACGCTGTTCGGCATGCACGGTGTACCGATCGAGATTCAGATCCGCACCCGCGAAATGGAAGAGATGGCCAACAACGGCATCGCCGCCCATTGGCTGTACAAATCCAGCGGCGACGAGCAGCCGAAAGGCACCCATGCCCGCGCCCGCCAGTGGGTCAAAGGCGTGCTGGAAATGCAGCAACGCGCCGGCAACTCGCTGGAATTCATCGAGAGCGTGAAGATCGACCTGTTCCCGGACGAGGTCTACGTGTTCACGCCAAAAGGCCGGATCATGGAGCTGCCGAAAGGCTCCACGGCGGTCGACTTTGCCTACGCGGTACACACCGACGTTGGCAACAGCTGCATCGCTTGCCGGATCAACCGACGTCTCGCACCGCTGTCCGAACCGCTGCAAAGCGGCTCCACGGTGGAGATCGTCAGCGCGCCCGGCGCCAGGCCGAACCCGGCGTGGCTCAACTTCGTGGTCACCGGCAAGGCGCGCACGCACATCCGCCATGCGCTGAAACTGCAACGCCGTTCCGAGTCCATCAGCCTTGGCGAACGCCTGCTGAACAAGGTGCTCAACGGTTTCGACAGCTCGCTGGAAAAAATTCCGGCCGAGCGCGTCAAGGCGATGCTCTCCGAATACCGCCTCGAGCTGATCGAAGATTTGCTGGAAGACATCGGTCTCGGTAATCGCATGGCCTACGTGGTGGCGCGCCGCCTGCTCGGCGAAGGCGAACAGTTGCCAAGCCCGGAAGGCCCGCTGGCGATTCGCGGTACCGAAGGTCTGGTACTCAGCTACGCCAAATGCTGCACGCCGATCCCGGGCGACCCGATTGTCGGGCACCTGTCGGCGGGCAAAGGCATGGTTGTGCACCTGGACAACTGCCGCAACATCAGCGAGATCAGGCACAACCCGGAAAAATGCATCCAGCTCTCCTGGGCCAAGGATGTCACCGGCGAATTCAACGTCGAACTGCGCGTCGAGCTGGAACATCAGCGCGGCCTGATCGCACTGCTGGCCAGCAGCGTCAACGCAGCCGACGGCAATATAGAGAAAATCAGCATGGACGAACGCGATGGTCGCATCAGCGTCGTGCAACTGGTGGTCAGCGTCCACGACCGTGTGCACCTGGCCCGCGTGATCAAGAAACTGCGCGCTCTGACCGGGGTCATCCGCATCACCCGCATGCGTGCATAACTGAACCATTACAAGGAGTCATACATGACCAAGACTGTTATCACCAGCGACAAGGCCCCAGCTGCCATCGGCACCTATTCGCAGGCAATCAAGGCCGGCAACACCGTCTACATGTCGGGCCAGATTCCTCTGGACCCAAAGACCATGGAACTGGTGGAAGGCTTCGAAGCCCAGACCGTCCAGGTGTTCGAGAACCTCAAAGCCGTGGCCGAAGCTGCCGGTGGTTCGTTCAAGGACATCGTCAAACTGAACATCTTCCTCACCGACCTGAGCCACTTCGCCAAGGTCAACGAGATCATGGGCAAGTACTTCGACCAGCCATACCCGGCCCGCGCCGCCATCGGCGTTGCTGCCCTGCCGAAGGGTTCGCAAGTCGAAATGGATGCCATTCTGGTCATCGAGTAATGCGTACGGCGCAGCCATCAAACGCTGCGCCGACTGCTCTGCAAGAAAAGGTTTTGAAAGGATTCCACCATGCGCAAAGCGCTTGCTCTCTCGCTGCTCGCCATATTCCTCGGCGGCTGCGCCAGCGACCCTGCCGACCGTGACATCAGCGGCACCTGGATCAACCAGGTGGCGATCGATGCTGCCGCCAAGGGCGGTCCCCTGCGCGAAGCGCTTCAGGCCTATGGCCCGAATCTGGAATGGGACATCAACACCAAGGCCAGTCAGGCCCGCTACACCAACGGTTTTGAGAACGTCGAAGGACGGCTGCTGGGCGAACAGTCCGGCGCCTGGAAAGTCGACTTCTATGGCAGCTCCAGCAGTGAGCTGAAACGTGACGGCCGACAATTGAAACAGGCTTCCACCGAGAACGAACCGGAACAACTGTTCGACCGCGCGCAGATTCCGGTACCGGAAGGTGCACCGATCGGCGCCAGCTTCGAACGCGCACTGTATTCCGCTTATCTGGGCGGCAGCTGGAAAATTGCCAGCGGTGACGGCGAAGGCAACACCGTGCAGTTTCAGGCTGACGGTCAGGTGACTGGCCTGCCGAATGCAGATCGTTACGCCTTGTGCCTCGCAGGCGATTGCGCCTCGATGAGCAGCGACCACGACAGCATGTGGCTGCAACAGGGTGGACAAGGCAATAACTGGATCTTTGTCCGCAAGGGTAAAGAGCTGGAAATCCTGCAAGCGGTGAACAGCGCACTGGCGGATGAACAGCCACAGTTCGCCCCGGGTGAGCGCAAGTGGTTGCTGGAAAAACAGTAAGCACACCTGAACACAACGCATAACCCTGTGGGAGCTGGCTTGCCAGCGATGAGGCCGTCACGTTCAACATCAATGTTGGCTGACAGGCAGTATTCGCTGGCAAGCCAGCTCCCACAGTGATTTCCGGTGCCTGGAAGTCAGCATTTACCTTCGAGGATCGCGGCATAACCTTCGCGATAGCTTGGGTATTTCGGCACCCAGCCCAGCGCTTTCGCCCGCGCATTGCTGCATCGCTTGCTGCCGGTACGGCGCACGCTGGCGTCATCCGCCCACTCAGTCACACCCAGATACTCGCGCAGCCAGCCCACAACTTCGGCCAACGGCGCAGGCGCATCGTCGACGCCGATGTAGACCTTCTCCAGCGCCACACCCTTTTGATCCGCTTCCAGCAGAAACGCCATCAAACCGGCAGCATCGTCGGCATGAATGCGATTGCCGTACAGCGGCGGCTCGACTGCCACGCGATACCCGCGCCGCACCTGAGTCAGCAGCCATTCACGGCCGGGGCCGTAGATGCCGGTCAGACGCAGGATGCTCGCCGGGATGCCACTGGACAGCGCGATCTGCTCGGCTTCCAGCATCACCTGACCCGAGTAGCCGGCCGCGACGGTTTCGGAGCTTTCGTCGACCCACTCTCCCTCCTGCTGCCCATAAACGCTGCTGCTGGACACGAACAGCAGGCGATCCGGCGTCTGCCCGTAGTCGTCCAGCCAACTCAGTACATTCTGCAAACCCTGCACATAAGCCGCGCGATAACCGGCCTCATCGTGGTCGGTGGCTGCCGCGCAATACACCAGGTAATCCACGGCGCCAACCGGCCAGGTCTCCGGGCAATCTTCATTGAACAAGTCACCGGCCACACCGATCACCCCGGCCGGCAGGCGTGAAACGTCCCGGCGCAGACCATGAACCTCCCAGCCCAGGGCCAACAATTGCGTGGCCAGACGGCTACCGACATCACCACAACCGGCGATCAAAACAGAAGGCGCGGACATCAAAAAACTCCCATCGGAAAGCTACAAACTAGCCTCGGCACTGGACGAGTGGCTAGCAATCAAGGAAAAAAAGATACTCTATTACTTTTGTTAACAAGAATTACTTGCAATAATGCACGCCACTTTTGTTCTCGGCCTTGCGAGGCCTGGTAGAGCATCACACGTTTTTCTATCTCAGGTCCGGCCAGCATGACACGCAATCAAATTCCCGCTTCGCCAACCAAACGACCTCGCGCCTGGAGCGCAGTGGCGGCTCTGTTGCTCAGCCTGATGCTGGCGCCGACCGCCGCTTTCGCTGACGCTCAGGCCCCTGCCGCTCCGGCCGCCACCGAGCAGCATGCTCCTGCCGGTACCGCACCGGTTGCTGCGCCTGCTGTCACCGATCCGGTTCAAGCAGTAGATGCCGACGCCGCCGATGCCCCGGAAGTCCTCGAAGCCGACAACACGCTGGGCATGGCCCACGACCTGTCGCCATGGGGCATGTACCAGAACGCCGACATTATCGTGAAAATCGTGATGATCGGCCTGGCCATCGCCTCGATCATCACCTGGACCATCTGGATCGCCAAAGGCCTTGAGCTGATGGGCGCCAAGCGTCGTCTACGGGGCGAAATCGCCGCCCTGAAAAAAGCCACCACCCTTAAAGAAGCCAGCGCCACGGCGGGCAAGGAAGGCACCCTCGCCAACCTGCTGGTCCACGACGCCCTTGAAGAGATGCGCCTGTCGGTCAACAGCCGCGAGAAAGAAGGCATCAAGGAACGCGTCAGCTTCCGTCTTGAGCGTCTGGTTGCCGCTTGCGGCCGCAACATGAGCAGCGGCACCGGCGTGCTCGCCACCATCGGCTCCACCGCGCCGTTCGTCGGTCTGTTCGGTACCGTGTGGGGCATCATGAACAGCTTCATCGGCATCGCCAAAACCCAGACCACCAACCTCGCCGTTGTGGCCCCGGGCATCGCGGAAGCACTGTTGGCTACTGCACTGGGTCTGGTCGCTGCGATTCCGGCGGTGGTCATCTACAACGTGTTCGCCCGTTCGATTGCCGGTTACAAGGCGCAGGTGTCCGACGCTTCGGCAGAAGTCCTGCTGCTGGTCAGCCGTGACCTCGACCACCAGCCTGAGCGCAGCTCCCAGCCGCACATGGTTAAAGTGGGGTAATCGGCCATGGGCCTGCATTTGAAAGAAGGCGCAGACGACGATCTGGCCGAGAACCACGAAATCAATGTCACGCCGTTCATCGACGTGATGTTGGTACTGTTGATCATCTTCATGGTGGCAGCTCCGCTCGCCACCGTGGACATCAAAGTCGATCTGCCTGCCTCGACCGCCAAACCGGCGCCGCGGCCAGAGAAACCGGTGTTCCTCAGCGTCAAAGCTGATCAGCGCCTGTTCCTCGGCGAAGACGAAGTGAAGGCCGAAGCCCTCGGCGCCACACTCGACGCCAGAACCCACGGCAAGAAAGACACGACCATCTTCTTCCAGGCTGACAAAGGCGTGGACTACGGCGACCTGATGAGCGTGATGGATAACCTGCGCGCAGCCGGTTACCTGAAGGTCGGTCTGGTCGGACTCGAGACGGCAGCCAAGAAATGATCACGACGCGCCATAAGCTGACGCGTTACGGCGGTAGCCTGGCCGTGGTGCTGGGTGTTCATGCGCTGGCCATCGCGCTGGCGCTGAACTGGACCGCCCGCCCGCCCATCGAATTGCCGCCGCAGGCAATGATGGTCGAGCTGGCACCGGTTCCGGCCCCGCCACCGCCGGCTCCGCCGAAAGTCGTCACGCCGCCGCAGCCACCGGCTCCGGTTGAAGAGTTGCCGATTCCGAAAATGGCAGAAGCGCCAAAAGCGGAAATCGCGGTACCCAAGCCGAAACCCAAACCGCCAAAGCCTAAACCGCCGAAGCCGGTCGAGAAGAAGCTGCCTGATCCGCCGAAGGAAAAACCTTCCGAGGAAAAGCCGTCCGACGCTCAGCCGACCCAGACACCGACGGAGAAATCCGCCCAGCCTGCACCGGGCCCGTCGCCGGCACAGATGGCTGCGAAGGCCAGCTGGCAAGGCACGCTGCTCGCGCATCTGGCGAAGTACAAGAAGTATCCGCAAAGCGCCCAGGCGCGGGGCAAGGAAGGCTTGAACCGTCTGCGCTTCGTGGTTGATGCCGAAGGCAACGTGCTGTCGTTCGAACTGGTGGGCCGTTCCGGCAACGCCGATCTGGACCGGGCAACCCTGGAAATGATCCGCCGCGCCCAACCGCTGCCCAAGCCGCCGGCCGACATGTTGACCAATGGCTCGATTGAAATTGTTGCGCCGTTTGTTTACTCGCTGGAACGCCGCCGTTAAGGCCACACAAAACCCTGTGGGAGCTGGCTTGCCAGCGATTGCAGTGTGTCAGACAAGAATTTACCTACTGACCCACCGCTATCGCTGGCAAGCCAGCTCCCACAGGTACCTCCGCCAACCGGGGAATCCAGCAAAAAAGGCACCGAAAGGTGCCTTTTGCATATCTGTACGCGGCAAACACACATTGCCCGGTGTCGCATTCCTCACTCAGTCTGATAACGTGCGTCTATCGATTGCAGCCGGTATGCTTGGCCCGCATCTTCATGGACGCTTGCTATGACCCTCACAGAATTACGCTACATCGTTACCCTCGCCCAAGAGCAGCATTTCGGCCATGCCGCCGAGAAATGCCACGTCAGCCAGCCGACCCTGTCGGTGGGTGTGAAGAAACTTGAAGACGAACTCGGTGTGCTGATTTTCGAGCGCAGCAAAAGCGCCGTGCGTGTGACCCCGGTCGGCGAAGGCATCGTCGCCCAGGCGCAGAAAGTGCTGGAGCAAGCGCAGGGCATCCGCGAACTGGCCCAGGCCGGCAAGAACCAGCTGACCGCTCCGCTGAAAGTCGGCGCGATCTACACTGTCGGCCCGTATCTGTTCCCGCACCTGATTCCACAACTGCACCGGGTCGCCCCGCAGATGCCGTTGTACATCGAAGAAAACTTCACCCACGTGCTGCGCGACAAACTGCGCAACGGCGAGCTCGACGCGATCATCATCGCCCTGCCGTTCAACGAAGCCGACGTGCTGACCCTGCAACTCTACGACGAGCCGTTCTACGTCCTGATGCCGGCCCAGCACCCGTGGACGCAAAAAGAAACCATCGACGCCGGCCTGCTCAACGACAAGAGCCTGCTGCTGCTCGGCGAAGGCCACTGCTTCCGCGATCAGGTGCTCGAAGCCTGCCCGACCCTGACCAAGGGCAGCGACGGCGCCAAGCACACCACAGTCGAATCCAGCTCGCTGGAAACCATTCGTCACATGGTCGCTTCGGGGCTGGGCATTTCGATCCTGCCGCTGTCAGCAGTCGACAGCCATCACTACGCCCCGGGCGTGCTCGAAGTGCGTCCGCTGTCGCCGCCAGTGCCATTCCGCACCGTAGCGATTGCCTGGCGCGCGAGCTTCCCACGGCCGAAAGCCATCGAGATTCTTGCCGACTCCATTCGCCTGTGTTCGGTGGCCAAGCCAGCGGCACCGGTTACAGCCGGTTAAGCGAGCGTCATGACTGAGCTGTCGCAAGTGTCGGTGACGGCACTCAAGGGTGTCGGGGAAGCCATGGCCGAGAAACTGGCCAAGGTCGGTCTGGAGAACCTCCAGGACGTGCTTTTCCATCTGCCGTTGCGTTACCAGGATCGCACCCGCGTGGTGCCGATCGGCGCATTGCGCCCCGGTCAGGACGCCGTCGTCGAAGGCACCGTCAGCGGCGCCGACGTGGTCATGGGCCGCCGCCGCAGCCTCGTCGTGCGCATGCAGGACGGCACCGGCGGGCTCAGCCTGCGTTTCTACCATTTCAGCAACGCACAGAAAGAAGGCCTCAAACGCGGCACGCGCATTCGCTGCTACGGCGAAGCACGGCCCGGTGCCTCGGGGCTGGAAATCTACCACCCGGAATACCGCGCCATTACCGGCGACGAACCACCGCCAGTGGATGAAACGCTGACTCCGGTCTACCCGCTGACGGAAGGCCTGACCCAAGCGCGCCTGCGCCAGTTATGCATGCAGACCCTCACCATGCTCGGCCCGACCAGCCTGCCCGACTGGCTGCCGACCGAACTGGCCCGCGACTATCAACTGGCGCCGTTGGCCGACGCGATCCGCTATCTGCACAACCCGCCGGCCGATGCCGACGTCGACGAGCTCGCCCTCGGCCATCACTGGGCCCAGCATCGTCTGGCCTTCGAAGAACTGCTGACCCATCAACTGTCGCAGCAACGCCTGCGCGAGAGCATGCGTTCGCTGCGTGCCCCGGCGATGCCGAAAGCCAAGAAGCTGCCACCAAAGTATCTGGCCAACCTCGGCTTCAGCCCGACCGGCGCGCAACAGCGTGTCGGCAACGAAATCGCCTACGACCTCAGCCAGCACGAACCGATGCTGCGGCTGATTCAGGGCGACGTCGGCGCGGGTAAAACCGTGGTCGCCGCCCTCGCCGCGCTGCAAGCGCTGGAAGCGGGTTATCAAGTCGCGCTAATGGCGCCGACCGAGATTCTCGCCGAACAACACTTCATCACTTTCAAGCGCTGGCTCGAACCGCTGGGCATCGAAGTCGCGTGGCTGGCCGGCAAGCTCAAGGGCAAAAACCGCGTCGCCGCGCTGGAACAAATCGCCAGCGGTACACCAATGGTGGTCGGCACCCACGCGCTGTTCCAGGAAGAAGTGAAGTTCAAGAACCTCGCACTGGTGATCATCGACGAACAACACCGTTTCGGCGTGCAACAGCGTCTGGCGCTGCGGCAGAAAGGCGTCGGCGGGCGCATGTGTCCGCACCAGTTGATCATGACCGCCACGCCGATTCCGCGAACACTGGCGATGAGCGCCTACGCCGACCTCGACACCTCGATCCTCGACGAGCTGCCGCCCGGACGAACCCCGGTCAACACCGTACTGGTCACCGACACCCGCCGCGTCGAAGTCATCGAACGGGTGCGCGGCGCCTGTGCCGAAGGGCGTCAGGCCTATTGGGTGTGCACGCTGATTGAAGAGTCGGAAGAGCTGACCTGTCAGGCTGCCGAAACAACTTTCGAAGACCTCACCGCCGCCCTCGGCGAACTGAAAGTCGGGCTGATCCACGGACGGATGAAACCCGTCGAGAAAGCCGCCGTGATGGCCGAATTCAAGGCCGGCAACCTGCAACTGTTGGTCGCCACAACGGTGATCGAAGTCGGCGTCGACGTGCCCAACGCCAGCCTGATGATCATCGAAAACCCCGAGCGTCTCGGCCTCGCGCAACTGCACCAATTGCGCGGCCGCGTCGGTCGAGGCAGCGC
The DNA here is from genome assembly GCF_044744235.1 of Pseudomonas sp. NPDC087346. Classification (NCBI taxonomy): domain Bacteria; kingdom Pseudomonadati; phylum Pseudomonadota; class Gammaproteobacteria; order Pseudomonadales; family Pseudomonadaceae; genus Pseudomonas; species Pseudomonas sp. NPDC087346. The sequence continues at coordinate 24,442 of NZ_JBIUXX010000056.1, read as the reverse complement.
CGCCAGCCATTGCGTGCTGCTCTACCATCCGCCGCTGTCACAGATCGGGCGCCAGCGGCTGGGCATCATGCGCGAGACCAACGACGGTTTCGTCATCGCCGAAAAAGACCTCGAACTGCGCGGCCCCGGCGAAATGCTCGGCACCCGCCAGACCGGTCTGCTGCAATTCAAAGTCGCCGATCTGATGCGCGACGCCGATCTGCTGCCCGCCGTGCGCGATGCCGCACAGGCATTGCTGGAACGCTGGCCGACCCACGTCAGCCCATTGCTTGATCGTTGGCTGCGTCATGGGCAGCAATATGGCCAAGTGTGAGCACCGTCGCAGTTTGTGAAGGATCGTTCCTACAGAGCTGGTTATACTCCTGCCATTGTTTCAAAACTGGATACACACCATGACCGAAGCCGCTCTCGCCCCCGAACCCCCGCACGCTCCGTCCGTCATTCGGCTGCTGCTGGGCAAGTTGGGCATCGCCTACGAAGAAGTGCTCGACCACCACGGTCTCAACGCCTCGCGCAAAGTGCAGGCCGTGTTGCTGGACGATGCCGTGGGCGCGCTGATGGTGCTGTTCCCGCAGAGCCAACTGCTTGACCTCAATCGCCTCGCGGAACTGACCGGCCGCCGCCTCACTGCCGTGTCCACCGAGCGCCTGGAAAAGATGCTCGGCAAACATAGCCTGAGCCTGCTACCAGGCCTTCCAGCGCTGACCAGTTCGCCATGCCTGTATGAAGAAAGCCTGCTGCGCGAGCCCAAACTGCTGATCAACTCCGGCGAGCCGGGCGTGCTGCTGGAAATCACCAGCGAAGCTTTCAAGACCATGCTGACCAAGGCCAGCGCCGCCAACTTCGGCGAAGCCCTGAGCAGCATCCGCCCCAACCTTGATCGCCCGGATGACGACCGCGAGGAAATCACCCAGGCTGTGCAAGCGTTCACGGCGCGCCGTATCCAGCAGCGTCTGGAAGCGACCATTGAGATTCCACCGCTGGCGGAAACTGCACAAAAAATCATCAAGCTGCGCGTTGATCCGAACGCCACCATCGACGACATCACCGGCGTGGTCGAAACCGATCCGGCGCTGGCTGCTCAAGTCGTGAGCTGGGCGGCATCGCCGTACTACGCTTCGCCGGGCAAGATTCGTTCGGTGGAAGACGCTATCGTCCGCGTACTCGGCTTCGATCTGGTGATCAACCTGGCGCTGGGCCTGGCCCTCGGCAAGACCCTGAGCCTGCCGAAAGACCACCCGCAGCACACCACGCCGTACTGGCAGCAGTCGATCTACACCGCCGCCGTCATCGAAGGCCTGACCCGGGCCATGCCGCGCGCTCAGCGCCCGGAAGCCGGCCTGACCTACCTCGCCGGTCTGCTGCATAACTTCGGTTATCTGCTGCTGGCGCACGTGTTCCCGCCGCACTTCTCGCTGATCTGCCGTCACCTGGAGGTCAACCCACACCTGTGCCACAGCTATGTCGAGCAACACCTGCTGGGCATCAGCCGTGAACAGATCGGCTCGTGGCTGATGCGCTACTGGGACATGCCGGATGAGCTGGCCACCGCCCTGCGCTTCCAGCACGACCCAAGCTACGATGGCGCCTACGCCGAATATCCGAACCTCGTCTGCCTGGCAGTACGCCTGCTGCGCGGTCGCGGCATCGGCTCCGGCCCGGACGAAGACATCCCCGACGCCCTGCTCGAACGCGTCGGCCTGAGCCGCGACAAAGCCAACGACGTCGTCAGCAAAGTCCTCGAAGCCGAAGTCCTGCTGCGCGAACTGGCCTCGCAATTCAGCCAGGCCTAAACGCATCGCGGGCAAGCCACGCTCCCACAAGATCTACGCGATCCCTGTGGGAGCGGGCTTGCCCGCGATGAATCCAACTCAATCTACCTGACTCAGCACAAAACCCTGTGGCGAGGGGATTTATCCCCGTTCGGCTGCGCAGCAGTCGAAAATCCAGCCAACCGGGTGTGCCTGATAAAACCCAAATACCAGGTTTCAGGGCCGCTTCGCAGCCCAACGGGGATAAATCCCCTCGCCACAACAGCCCTTCTACTCAGGCTTTCGGTTTAGCCTTCCTCGGCTTCAAATACTTGGTCAGCCCCTGGAACCAAATCACCAGCGCCGGGTTGCCTTTAATCTGAATCGACTTGTCCTGAATCCCCTGCATAAACGCCAACTGCTTGTTGTTCGCCTGCATCGTGGCAAAGCCATAACCCGCATCTTTAAACGCAATCGCAAACGCCGGCTCCGCCACCACCCCGGACTTGCTGGTGATGCGCTGGTTTTTCACCACAAAGTGCCGCGCCACCTTCCCATCCAGAGTCTGCAACTGAAACACCAGATCCTTGTCACCCAACTGCTGCTGGAACGCAGGATTTGTCCGACTGGCCTTACCCATCAACAAACCCAGCATCCACAGAAGAAAACGAAATTTCATGCGCACAGCCTCAAAAGGAAAATGAACGGCCGGGGCAGTGTAAGTGATTCGCACAATAACGCCACTATCTGCGTCCATTGAAGATAATGCAGTCATTTTCCAGCACGATGACCACCAAGTCACAATCCAAAACCCACCGTCCTACACCTGTTGAAACACATCCCTGTAGGAGCTGCCGAAGGCTGCGATCTTTTGATCTCCCGCCCCGCAAACCTATGGGAAATTTCCTGCAAAGCGCCGGGATATGCATGATCATCGATAGCCTCTGTGGGTCGCCGCGGACCTCGCTGACGACATCGATGGCTCGCGCCGGTCGGTCGCCCTGGCGCTGAGTAGAATGGCGGATGGCGTGAGATTGATGGTGGAGGGGACGCTAGACCACATTGAAGTGCGGAGGGCGGCGGCTAAGCCGTAGCGAGATTTGCGGATGAAAAAAGGGGACGTTAAGCCCCCTTTCTTGAAGACATTATCCCCACTGGCAACCCGTCTCTGGGGAGGCCTCGATGCTGAAGTCTTCATCGAACGAATACTGTTTGCCGGATTTGTAATTCGTGTAGCGCATCGAGTTTACCCGAGCGCCTTGCGTTGCAATGACATACTGTCCCGTCACCACACCGTCTGAAACTTCCACCCAAGTCGTCGTGAATTCGTAGGGCCCACCCTCCGTCATAACGTACTCTTCGGTTCGGTGATAAACCAAAGTAATGGCTTTTTTCGACTTGCTGTACCTGACACTTGCACCGCTCCATTTAGCGGCCACGTCGTAATAGGTTCTGAACTCAAAATTGATGTTTTTGCCTTCCAACGATTGGAAGCACCTTACCTGTGTAGAAACTTCGCTGTGGGCCGCCAAAGGCAACACCAACAGCAGCACTAATAATAACTTCTTCACAAATCCCTCTGAACCCGTTCTGTTGAAGGCGCTTATGCCGATGAACGCCGGCGTATCTAAAGCGAATAATCCGTCACTTCTTCCAGCCGCCAACACTGCCCACGAACAAACCGATATTCGAAGACATAGTCGGTATCCGGCTTCTGCAGGATCGCGATCGCCTTGTTGCCTCGCTCTTCCTTGATGGTCAACGTCAAGCCTTGGGCATCTCGTTTTGCTTGATCCGGGATGATTGGAAACTTGAGCTCATCGCCGCTGAGATTGCGTTTTTGCATTTCAGGCTCAGGATCGCCGGGCACGGTCGTGGCCATTTTCAGCGGTTGCTGGACGAAAGCTTTTTGCACGTCGGCGCGCTCCGAAAATGCTGCAAGGAACGCTGAAAACTCGGGTGAAGGACAAGCGACACTGGTCTCGTCGCCGTTAGTTTTGGCCGACTTTTGGCGCAGGTCCTGCTGAAGCTTTGAATCAGCAATGATCTTTGCATCGAGGTCTGCCAGGCGCTTTTTGATACTCGCCGCATCCTTGTAGGCACACACAACATCGACGCCGTTTTCAAGGTCTCGGCCGTCTCGGCAATCCTGCAATTCGGGATCTGGTGGATCACCGCGAAAAAACCGCAACGACAACTGTTCGCCCTGCTTGATGAGTGGCAATTCCAGCGTCCAATAGGTGTAGCCTTCGAAACCACCGTTTGACTCTTTTTGCCTCATGAGCACGTAAAGGGACTTCCCCGCTCGCTCAGGGAATTTGCGTTCAAAGAAAAACACCGACGCGACTTCATCACCTATGAGCGGCGCCACAAACAAGAGCTCTGGGTTCGTAGCACTCATCGTCGTATAAAAAACCTCACCACCGGGAACGTAGGCACCTGTCGTCTGACCTTTGAGCGTGTTCTTCAAGAACAACACGGTGATCTTCTGCTCGCCCACCGATGCCACCACCGGCGGATGCATTTGCTTGATGGTTTGCAGGTCATCCGCCGTTGCCGTTTGCGCGGTAAGACCAATGATCGATGCGAGCATGCCTGCGAGAAAAAGCTGATTCATCGAGAATTCCCTTTCGCCGTTAACCGGCCTGTTTTTCCGTCAGGCATTTTGCGTAGCCATCGGCTAACTTTGCGTCGAAGGACAACGCCACCGGCTCGTCCAGGTCCGCCGAGGTGTTGAGCAACACCCGCGTCGCCGGGGTGTATTTGATCCAGCCAATGGAGCCAGTGCCGTCGGTGTCGAAAAACAACTGCGCGCGCACGGTTTCGCCATCATCGTCGTCGATCAACAGATTGACCTTGTCCTTGCCGACATATAGGAACGGGAAGTTGCTGCTTCTGACCACTTCAGTGAGGTAGCCATAGCAACTCACTTCACTGGCGCCCGCAGGCATTGCGAAAGACAAAAGCAAAAGCGTACTCATCACGAGTCGATTGAACAAACGGTTCATCCCATCATCCTTAATCAAGCGGCGGCGCTTCTGCGTCGGTCATCGTCAGCAGCCGAAATTCATTGTTCACAAACTCGTAGTAACGATCCCGATTAACGCTTTCCAATGAATTCCCCTGGGCATCTTCTTCGCCGTCGAGGGTGATGCCGGTGATGAAGATCAAGCGGCTGTCGGGCTGGTAGGTCATGGCGAAGGTGCTGCCGTCGTAGGCATTTGGCAGGCCGCCGGCGACTTCTCCGGTGCGCGCATCGAGCACCTCGGCGCAGATGGCGCTGCCGCCACAACCGAGCTGGTGGAGGATGTAATGGCCGGCGAAGTTGATCTTGCCTTTCAGGGCTTTTGCTCGCGCACTGTCCATCACCGGGCTGCTGTTTTCTTGTGGCACCAATTCATGGTGGGGGCCGGTGAAAACCGGCGTGACGATGTAGTTCTTGAAGGTTGGGTCGGCGGCGAATGCCATGGATGTTGCAGCAAATATCAAGCTGCCGAGAAGAGCCGAAAATCCTTTCACGTAGTAACTCCTTAATGGAAGACCAAAAACCAACGGCTGCCAGCTCATTCCTTGTTGCCCGGGCTGATCAGGCTCAACTCACCATCCCGATACAACACCTCACACCCCACCCACGCCGGATCAACCTGCGGCATCACCGCCGACGGCTTGCGCAATTCCCGCAGCAACGTCGAGCCATGGGACAAGCGCCCGCCCATCCGCGCAATCACTGCCCGCGCCGTTTGGTAATGCGCGTGCCGGCCCGGATCGAGGGTGTCTTCGAGCAAGATGTCGGCGCCGAGGATGCCTTGCACCTGTCCCGGATAAATCATGAACCCGGTCGCCTGCTCCGCACCTTCGCGGCCGTCCTGCCAGAAGCTGCCATCGCGGGTGCGAATGTCCGGATGCGGCGCGAACCAGTACTCGCGATCTGCCAGCGGCATGACGTGGTGCAGACGGAAGAAGATGCGCATCAGGTTGTCGCGATACCACTCGCGCACTTGCAGGTAGTAACCGCGCAAGCCCGGCAGGCCGCTCGAGTGCGCGATACGGATCAGGCTCGACCACTGCGGAAATGCCTGTAACGGCAGCTCGCTTGCCGCTGGCCGAGGCGTTGCCGGATCGGTCTCCCATGGCAATCGGTGGGGGCTGTTTTCAAGGTTGTCGTAAGCGGTCCGCGGACGCCCCAGCCAATCGCCGCCGCTGCTGGCCAGCGCTGTGGCGATGCACAGATTGCCTTGCACTACGAACACGTAAAACCGGGTGAACCAGTCCGCCAGTTGTTGGCCGTCAGCTCGTTGGGCGACGAGTTCGGTGAGCTCTTGATCGAAGCGCTGCAAGCCATGTTCAAGAGTCAGCAAGTGGCCGCGTGCGATGCGTTGCATGCGCAGGAACAGCGGCAGCGAACGCAACATCTTCAGCGGTCGCCACGGCAGATGCGGGGTCGCGCCGCCGACTTCTCCGGCGTAGTTGCTGGCACTGATGCCCCAGTCGGCGAGTCGGGCGAGGAACAGGTCGTTGTTGATGTAAGACGCGCCGCCGAACACTGCGGTGAACGGCTCGTTGTCCTGCAATACCCGCGCATCCCAGCGCGCCATGATTGCAGGGATACTCGCTGCCGCGCGCCGCTGAGCGTACTCCACCAACACGCTCGGTTGCGGCGGCAGGATCTCGGCGATGTTGGCGGCAGTCAGGTGCCGGCGCCAGCCGTAATCGCTGATCGGCCGGTATTGCAGCAGCCACAGTTGCGCGCCGTCCCAGGCCCATTCGACGTCGCCGGGCACGTAGTGAAATACGCGTAACACGTCTTGCAGAAAGCGCCACAACAGATCTTCGGTCAAGCCATGGGACGGCGTGAACGCGCCGCTTCGCCACGCATCGCCGAGCCGCGAAAGCGTTGCCCGCGAGGGGCTGACGTGACCGTCGGCCAGCGATTCGAGATGACCTTCAACCCATTCCAGTTCTACCGACAGATGCCGCACAAACGCGATCCCGGAAACCACCGGCGTGATGAAGCGCTGGACCACCACTTCCTCGACGCCTTCGGCCGTGAGTTCGGCGATGCGTTTCGGCACATTGGCGCTCGGCTCGCGCAGATAGGTGGTGCTCAAACCGGCATTCGCTGAATCGGCCTGATCCTCGCCATAACTGGAGGAGCGCACCGCCCAGGTCACGTCGGGTTGCGCGGCGAGAAACGCTGACAGACGCGGATCATCGCAATCGTTAAGCGTCAGCGCCGCTGGCACCGGTTGCCTTGCCAGTTCAGCGAGGCGCAACCGACCGCCCTTGGAGTGCGCGACAAATCCGCGCTCGCCGGACTCGAGCCACGCGGCGAATTCGGCCGGCGAATCGATCCACGGGTAATGACCCCAACCGGGTTTGAGGCTGATGGTCAGATCGGCGCGGGCGAGAATCGCCGACCACGCCGCCGCTTGCTCAATGCCCAACACGTTGTCCTGATCGCCCCAGACCAGCTCGACCGGATCGGTGATCCACTCCAGCAGCGGCAGCGCCGTGTCGGCTCGCACCAGATCCCAATGCGGCACAAACGCTCGGCAACGCGCATAACCGGCGCCCATGCGTTGATATTGCGCGGGCGTCCAGGTCTGGTTGGAGAACTTTCGCGCGAACAGCTTTGGTTTGTTCGACAGCAACCAGTGGATGGTCTTGCGAATCGGCAGCGGCGACATCAGCGCAGGCAACCTTCTCTGCCACAAAAACGCCCCGACCGGCGCCAGCAAAACACTGCGCGAAAAGTGCCCGGGCCTACGTTGCAACGCATGCAACACCAGCAACGCATTGACCCCGACCGCCATGATCGCGCTGCCTTTTTGCGTCATCGCCAGCAAGGCCTGAGCGTAGGCCGCCAGATCCTCGCAGGGTGGCTGCGGGTTGGCGCCGAAGCCCGGCAACTCCAGCGGCACCACGTCGTAGCGCTGGAAGTGCGGCAGTGCGTCATCCCACCAATCGGCAGCGCTGCCGTTGCCGGCCAGCAGGTACATCAACGGCTTGCTCATTAGCGATCCTCAGGTCAGATCGCGCAGAGCGGCGTCGAGGGTTGGATAGCGGAATGTGTAGCCGGCCTCGGTCAATCTTTGAGGCACCACGCGCTGACCGTCGAAGAACAGCTCCGCCATTTCCCCGGCCAGCGCGCGCACTGGCGCAGCAGGAATATGGAACCACACTGGGCGCTTGAGAACCTTGCCGGCATGCTTGGCGAACGCTGCCTGACTGACCGTTTCGGGCGCGACCATGTTGTAGGTGCCGCGCAGATTGTCGTCGTTGAAAGCCCGCGCGATTACCTGAAGCACATCGTCGCGATGCACCCAGCTCATAATCTGCCGACCGTCGCCCATGCGCCCGCCAAAGCCCAAGCGGAACGGCATCAGTAACGGCAACAACGCACCGCCCGGGCCGAACACTACGCCGAGGCGCAGCACCACCTGACGCACGCCAAACTCGGTAGCCGGTTGCGCGGCGGCTTCCCATCGAGCGCAGAGTTCGGCCATGAAGCCGTCGCCCTTGCTGGCGTGTTCGTCGAGGCTTTCGCTGGCATCGCGCACGCCGTAGAAACCGATGGCCGAGGCTTGAATCCACAGCGTTGGTTTGTGCCGCGTGTTCTTCAACCAGGTCATCAACGCTTCGGTGGTACCGACTCGGCTGGCGAGCAGTTGCGCTTGACGCTTGGGACTCCAGCGTGGCCCAGCTACTGGTGCGCCGGCGAGATTGATCACTACGTCGAAGGCTTCGTCGTGGCTGAGCTCGCTAAGCGAATGCACACAGCGGACGCGGCCGTTGAACAGGTTCGCCGCGTTCAACGGATCACGCGTCAGGACGCTGATTGAATGACCGGCGTCGAGTAGTTGGTTGACCAAAGCCTCACCGATAAAACCGGTGCCGCCGGTGATCAGCACGCGCTTGAAAGCGCCGCCGGCAAACGGGTTGAACAGGCTCCGTGCCTTCACTGAAGGAAACTTTTGGCGGTCATGCCGATACAGCCAGAACAACGGAGGCAACAACACCAGCAGCGCAAAACCATCGAGCCACAAGTGCGACCAGACCTGTTGTTGCGCTGAAAGCCACATGTCCTGCGGCGCCCATAACAGGATGCCGGCGATCAACCAACCCCACACTGCCGGTGTTTTCAAGCGATTGCCCAAGTGCACCAGCGCGAGCATGTACAGCGAATAACTTTGCAGCGTCGCGCCGAAGAGTGCGAGCCACCAGACTTGTTGTTCGTGGCCGGCCGCAGGTACCGCATCGGCGCCCCAGAATGCGAGTTCGAGGGTGTGCAGATAGCCGTCGAGTAATCCGGAGTGACCGGCCCAAGTCAGGGTGAGACCGGCGAGTATGTGCACGACTGCGGCGGCGTATAGCCAGAGCACTAACGCGGGGCGAAGGGAGATCGAGGGGGCTGGCATTCCGTGTCCTGAGCGCATTCCTTGGAGGTGAGGAGTTTAAAGGAAAATCGCGGTCGTCAGATGCTCAAGTATTAAACGTTTAAGCGCTGCGGATTCTGGCTCAGCGCATATGAAAACGCGTTAGCCATGATGGCTGAACGCGTTTGATCACATCGAGGTAAAAGGCGTCGGGCGCTGTAAACGCCCTTCTTCACTTAACCGCACTAAAAGCAGCTGCTGGCCACTATCGGTTCGGCCACTTCGGACTGAAGTCGCTTAATCGCATTGATACCCGAGTCGTTACCTTTGTCGGCAGCAAGCTGATAACAGGCCAAGGCGCGAGGAGTATCTTTCTTTCCTAGATCGCCGCTTTTCCAATAATCGCCTAACGAAACGAATGCATGGGTTGATCCCATGGTGGTAGCACGAATCAACTCTTTTTCAACGTCCAGCGGGCGCTGGCAGGGTCCTGAACCGGCCAATTCATTACCAAAACAATAGAAGCCAGCCAACGACTCAGCACCGCTCGTTGAATCAACGGCTGCTGCCTTGAAAAGAGCCTCAACTTTGCCGTATTCCAATTGCGGGGCCATACCCGACAGACTTAGCCCGGCCGCAGCCGAACTAGATATAGGATCGCCTGAAGCGGCCGCGCACAGGTAATTTTCCAAAGTCGCCTCAAAAAGTTCTCCTGTCAGTCGGTATTGCTCAAGGCCGCCCAAGCCAGCAAATCCTTGTCCGCGCTGCCAACAGAAATTCTCCGCACGACTCATTTTCCGCGTACCGGCTACAGAAAGCTCTTTATCAGGAATCGACCAGTCCTCAACCCCATCAAGCGTCCAGCAGGACTTCCGCGAAAAGTTGAAAATCTTGATATTGCTGTTGCCGGCGCGTTTATCCACAACGTTAACGTGGCGGTCATCCACCTTCTCGATCTCTATTCCTTCCACTTTCCCATCGGGCACGGCCACCATTAAGGGAAACGCCATATCGCGTCCCACCTCCGCAGTAACGTAGGTCACAATCCGCCCTATATCCGACGTCCCCTTTAATACCAGCAGCTTCACGGCCTGCGCAGTTAGTCGCTTCTGCGATTCGGCATTAGCGGAGAATGCTGGAAGAAACTGTGCAAAGTCTTGCGTAGGGCACGAGCCACGTCCAATTGTCGGGCCACTCCCGGTATCGGACGCGATATTGTCCAAAAACACTGAACGGTCACGACTCATACTGGCGATGCAATTGTTCACCGCTGCCACATGCGCCGAAGAGCCCGATTCCGTCTCCAACGCATCGACCTGGCAATCGGTATCGCGCAGTTTGATCCAGGCGCGCTGAGCCTCCTGAACCGTTGCCTTTTGGCTCGCCGCAGGAACTGGATCGGTCTGATATCCACCTTCGAGCCGAACCATCAGTTCTTGATAACTGGTATTCAACTGCTTATCTGCAGCAACCTTGGCACTCACAGAACATCTTTCCCTCTGAGAGTTCGTAGTGATATCGACACATGCATCGTCAGCAAATGCATGTCCCCCCAACAGAGATAAACCACCAATCAGCACGGCGGGCAGCACCGGAATAAGATATTTACTCAAGGCAAATTCCAACAATATCTTGCGAAAGTGTATTTTTAAGTCGTGCTTATTCTTCAAGGGAGATAGCCATTTTCAGAGTAGATCCATTCAGATAAACGACTGCTTCGCGCCCATTAATATCGACAGGGGTAGGATTTTGGATCATTCCTTCATCACTAGCCTTCGCAATTTTTGTTAACGTCTTATCCGCAACATTGGCACGCCAAATAGTTTCATCACCATTTTTGAAATAAAACGTCGGCCGTGACTTGCTCCAAATCGGAGCATATATATTCCAACCGGCCTCGGGCCGACCAGCCTGCGCTATCGTTTCATACCCTGAGGTGTGCGAGTAGTACGCTTGCAATTTTCCATACTCACCACCCCAACCGAATGTCAAACCACTAACAGCATTTTCATCAGTATTTGGCCACTGCTGGAACAGCAAACTGCTTTCCAATGGCGGAGATTTTGAACCGAGCTTATAAACCATCCCCCGCAGCTGATTCTTAGAGAGTTGCTGTCGATAGTAAAACGCCCCATCAAAGATTCCCGCAAACCTTTTCCCTTCGTCGTTTGAACCCAAACTCAGAGCACCATCAAAACCGATATCTTTCGCAATCGTGTGCAATACCGGCCTGTCGTTGCGATCAACGTACTCATATAGATTACCCCGGTACGCAATCATCGCCGCATCAAAATACCCTTCAAACACGATGACATGCAACATGCCTGAAATTGTTTCAGCGGAGATCAAAAATCGTTCGACAGCCCCTTTTTCATTGGGAAGCCATGCTAAATCAATGACCTTCCATGAGCGTTCAAACTGTGTGTAGGGTTTATCACCCAACATTAACTTAATATCTTTCTGAGTCGGCCTAGGCGCAATAGAAACCGGTGTGAGAAAGCTTATCTGCTGAACATAAGCTTCCTCTAAACACTCGACTGACTCACAAGAATTACGCTCTAACTCAAGCCAATCACTTTCTATTATTTGCAAAGCTCGCCGATATTTTATCGTCTTGAAGACCTCACCTAGTTTTTCATCCATTGCGGACAAAGAAGGAGAACTACAAATTTTCCTTTCTACGTCCGTCGAAGCTTTGCCACAGTCGAAACTCGCAGAAAATGCCACCGAACTGAAAAGCAAAAAGGCTAACGGTAAAAAGCCAGGGAGCGAATATATATTTTTCATTGAATCAGCCATCGAAGAAATTTCCCCACCATCGAAACGGATACGTTTACGCTCCGCCTCAAAATCAAAGAATTTTGTCGCAACAAATAAATCCGTCCCCTCTCACAGTCTGATCTGTCCCCACCCTCACTATTGGTCGTATCAACTACAGTTTTATCGAGATTTAGCCGACTGTGGAATACGTCCACCCTTTCCGTCTTTTGTCATTTTAGCGATATATTCTTTATAAAGCGGACACGCGTCGGACTTCATACCTATATCCCAATACGCATCTGCCAAATTCAATATTGCAACGACTCTCTCCGGGAATTTTTTATGGATCTCCTTCAACAGCAAAGCAGCTAAAACGCTATTTTTGTTACGATACAAATAATAGGCATAATCATTTAGCAGCCCGACATTATCATCGGACACTATCAAAGTCAGCTCATACACCAGCTCCTGGGGAATGCTCCTTCTTACTTTGTTACCGCCATCATCGACGCCATAAAGCAACTCTCCTTTTTCGCCCTGAGAAAGCTTACCAAGGATGTATTTAAAATCTTTCCTGACTTCTGCAAGCTGAGCCTCATCATTCAAAGAACTAAAATTAGGCCCATTTTCAGAGAACTGAGAAAACAGCGTGCAACACGCTATACGCTGAACATCAAACTGCTGCGGAAACAAAGCTTCAATTGGTACCTTCTCACCACCCAAGGTATACTTTTCATCCCTACTAGGTTCAACCCATGTAGATTTTTTATAGAGCATCCAATCTTTCTGCGCAGAGCTCCATCTAAAACTATACTGCGTAAGATCAGTATTACGAGTATAAAAATCCAGCAACAACGAGAATTCGCCTGGGAGATAACCTACTGACAGCCCTCCATCTCCAAGTTCAAAATCCCCCGAAACTGACTTGTCGCTCCCGCCTATATCGATAGTGATTCGCGAAACTGTACCGTCATCCTCGAGCGGGCTAACACTATACGAATCGCAGACTCCATCCCCATTTAGATCAGCCTCGCAGCTAGAGTTTGCACTTGCCACTGTTGCCATGAGCACGAAAACAAAAAAACTGCGATTCTCATCATAATGTCCCCCCCAAGTGCACCATGGCAAGCCGCTCTCAGCCGGAAGAAAGGTCAGTTTGTCATAGAGTCAATATCATTCCAGGCAAAAAAGACAAAACATAGGAGCTGCCCGCGGGACGGACTAAAAAATAAATCCGCCCCTTTTATTAAAACAAATCAGCTCCGTGTTGCATCATTACCACTATCCAACGATTGAAGAATTGCTTTTAGCTTAATAACATCACTTTCATAAAATGAGTTGCATTGAGAAACAGCCACATACACTGCTTCTATTTTTCTCTCATGGGTGCTACATACGACGCCCGCCCCCTCACTGCCATCCGGCCGGCCATATACAACATCTTTTACATCCAGCAAAGTCCAATTTGGCATGGCAATTTTTCGTTTCACCGCATCCGACCCATCATCAAAATGCAGTATCTCACTTGGGTTAGGCAGCGCAATCAAATCGTTATAGCGCTTCTTCTCTCCATTTCCAACCACCTTTAAAACCGAGGACAGATCTCCCCCACTCACTATAAATGTTGGAAGCCTATCGAGGTTTGCCTCATATAGGTCCTGCGCAGGAGGCATCAATTTTAATATATCCACACCATTTTCATTCGTGCAAGCAGCAATATCATAACCAAGTTGAGCGCTCTCAAACGGACAACCCTTATCATTTGCATTTACATGAGAAGCACACAGCATCCAATAAATACACCAGACAAATAAAATATTAGCTTTAAACTTCATCACCCAAAACACTCCAAATAAGTTTAAGTGCGTCCTGCCTGTGTCCATTTTGATCCGGAGTTTTATTAGGACTACCCCTATTGATTACCGATCCAACTACCTTCGCAGCGGCAGCCGTTGATCCAACATCGGCGTACTTGCTTATTCTCTCCCTAACCCAAAAGAACCCAGAAGCATCACAGGCGTTATAATCATCTGACTTCAGAAGATCTGGACGTGGATCAGTCGTGAAGTCTTGACCGCGATACTCCCCATAGCTTTTGTAGTTTTTTCTACCCGTTATTTGCAGGAACCCACGACCATGGAACCGATTTCCGTCTCCAGTCATACCGCCATTTGAGGCGTTAGCCGCTCCGTTTCCCATTCCAGCAGCCTTAGTTAATACTTGACCAGGGCGAGACGCGACATATTCAGGTCGAGTAATTGTTGTCGTTGGTGGATTAGATTGAGGAATCTCTACCGGACGACGACCAGAGGGTAAATTACGAACTCTTGTGACTGCCCGATCATAGTCCTCTCCAGCTTCAGTTGGCGTAATCAATTCATACGATGTTCTAAAGTATCGCACATCACCGTTTTCTTCGCGCGTGCGCCACCAACCTGTCTCAATACCAACTTGTGATAAAAAATGGGCGATTCGCAGCCGCGAGCTACTTATAAGATACTTCGAAAGCATCTTATTCATAGGAACTCTCAATCCTGCAGCACGCTCTTTCCCAAGTGCATCTGACGGTGTTAGTACACTTACAAGCTCAGCCTCACTGAGCCACCCACAGGTTCTAAAAAGTCGAATAAATTCAAAAGGTGGAAAATGCCAATGTTTGCCATCAATACCGACTAAATTAGCGGATTCCCAGAAAGCCAATTCATTCTGATGAGTTTTTATTTTTTCATATTGTTCTTGCGGCATTGGGCCGCCATCCGCCACTTTCAACAACCAACCGTACCTGACATCAAAGTCGTTCGCCATCCACTCAGTTGGAAACTTGCATATAAGACGCTTCAGCATTTGCTGAGTATCATCAGATCTAAGTCGAGACATACTTAATTCGCGTTCATTCGTATAGCGCTCAGATAAATTTTGTTTTTCTTCATCTGAGAGCACTGAAAAACCCGGAGAATTCGCAATGCTAACAGCATCACTGTCTTCATGCTTAACTGCGCCCACACCCAACCCGAGAAGTCCTTTTATGAATTCGGACTGGCAGTGACTATCCGAATCTGTATCATCATCTACCAAGTGCCAACCCTGCCAATGTGGAAAATCCGCGTCACTAAATTTCGTAACGCTATCAGCATTTAAATTTACCCAACCGACCTTGCACTGCTCCCCTGCTTTTCCAGGGAATTTGATTTGACGCCAATGTGCCGCGCCAACTGGCTGGAGGGTATCTGGCCCCAGTACTCGTCCAAATCGTAGCAATTCATATCCAGCACTAGGAGATTGCGGATAGTACTGTTTTGCTTTCTTGTAAAGGTCATACGCATACTCTGAGTCTTCCGACTGAGTCCCAATTTCTTGCCCACTCAGAAAATAAGACGTAAGTTTGCAATCGCCCTTTTCGTAGCGCATGCGAACATAAATACCCTCTTGCAGAAGCGAAGCTACCGCAGGTTCATATCCGTCCACTGTAGCAGGGGGCGTTGAGGATGATGCCGTACTGCTTCCCTCTTGAATCGGAACGTTCGCGGGCATAGTTGGCGGTCGGTAGACTACTGCCGCGCTGTTCATTGATTGGCGGCGATCGGCGGGAGGGGCACTATAGATTAGAACTTCGGAGGGTACGAAAAAGTACACATCCCCCCAACAACTGCTTTTCCGCCCATTCTGGGTCTGATAATTGAGATCGAGAGTATCCCTACCGGTAAAATTAACTATCTGACTTTGGTCCGCAATAATCTCAAAATGTATCCGCCCTTTGCTTCCATAAATGCTCCCTGCTTCACCGACAGCGTCCTTTCTACTTATTTTTTTGCCTATCTGCGGGCTGTTCAAAGTGATCTTTGACAGGTGCATATAGATCGAATAGAAGACTACTTTTGATTGTGCATCATCATCAATTTCAGTCTCATGGCGCAGAACCACACACCCCTTATCAGTCCATCCTCCTCTAAAATTGAGTGGATGAGCCGAATCCGGGTTCTCGGGAACCGAATCCCGAAAATATACCAATGTACCATCACAAATCGCTCTTACGGGTAATGCACGTCCCGCCTCTTGTGGAGCGGTTAGGTGTATACCCCCGTGCCAATTAAGGTCGAAGCTCAAAGGATAACCACCATCGCCAGGTACACCGCCAATCATTGCGCGCGCCACGAAGGCCTCGTCGGTTTCTCCTGCAATTGGTTTCGGAAGGAAAGGAGGGCTAATGATCATTCAAAAAATTCCTTGTTCATATTGACGCTTGTCCGTCCGCTCAAAGCGAGAAAGGGTAATCAACTGTCGGCTTAACCTTCTCAGGCACCGCATTCCCTAACGCCTGATCCATCAAACTCCCCGCCTTATCCTTATCCGCCGCCCCCGGCAGCACCGGCGGTTTAATCCCGATCCCGGTCCCATTCCCCGCCGACCCGCCAGCATTAATCTTCACCACCGGCCCAACAACAGTCACACCACCGCCATCCAGCTTGATAAAGCTCCCACCCCCAAGAATGGTCAGCTCCGTCCCCGCCTCGATAACGATCTTGTCCCCAGCCTTAAGGTGAATCTCTTTCCCCACACTGGTGAGCTGCGCCGTCCCGAGCTTCACATGCTGGTTCTGCCCCACCGTCAGGTGATCGTCCATCCGCGTTTCTACTTTGCGGTCGGAGATCGTGGTGCGGTGTTCTTCAGCCTTGAGTTCGGTGTAGGTGTTCTTCTCGACCGTGTCGTGGCGTTCGTTGCCGACCCGAATTTTCTGGTCGTGCTCGACGTTTTCATCCCAATCGCGCTGGGCGTGGATGAAGATTTGTTCGACGCCTTTTTTGTCTTCGATGCGCAGTTCGTTGTAACCGCCGCCGCCCGGGGAGCTGAGGGTTTTGAAGACGCTGCGGGTTTTGTTCGCCGGCAGTTCGTACGGCACCGGGTTTTCCTTGTGGTACAGGCAACCGGTGACGAGGGGTTGGTCGGGGTCGCCTTCGAGGAAGGTGACGAGGACTTCCATGCCGATGCGCGGAATGGAGATGGCGCCGTAGCGGTCGCCGGCCCAGGAGCTGGAGACGCGTAGCCAGCAGCTGGTTTTGTCGTCGGCCTGGCCTTCGCGGTCCCAGTGGAACTGGACTTTGATGCGGCCGTATTGGTCGCAGTGGATTTCTTCGCCTTTGGGGCCGGTGACGTGGGCGGTCTGGCTGCCGAGGACGCGCGGTTTCGGGTGTTCCAGTGCCGGGCGGTAGAACACATCCCACGGAGTGGCGAGGAAGGTGTTGCGGTAGCCCTGGTGGAAGTCGTCTTTGTTGTCGGTGGTGTCGCTGGTCACGCCTTCTTCGAGGACTTGCGGTTGCTTGCCTTCGTGGAGGATTTCGGTGAGCAGCCACAGGTCGTTCCACTCGCTGCGCGGGTGGTCGGACATTTCCATGAAGTGGCCGCTGACCAGTTTGGTCTGGTCGCCACGGCCTTCGGCCTGACGGTAGTCGGCGCGATGGCGTTCGAGGGCGCGCTGGCTGAGGAACTTGCCGCGCGCGCGGTCGATGAAGCGGCCGGGGTAGTCGTAGTCTTCGAGATCCGGTTCAGCGTCTTTGCTATCGAGAGCGCCGTCGGGCTTGTATGCCGCTTCCATTTGCAGGCGCGGTTTTTCGAAGTCGTAGTCGCGGCGCGTGGTGCGGCTGGTGCGGGTTTCCAGACGCAGACGGAAGCCTTTGATCACCGGCTCGTCGGCGACCATGCCGCTGCCCTGCACGTAGGCGGTGGGCTGGCCGAGTTTCTGGAACACGGTCTGGTCGTCACCGAACACCAGCAGATGAGATTTTTCGCTGTGCTGGAAGTGGTAGTGAATGCCTTCTTCTTCGCACAGACGCTGGACGAAGTGCAGGTCGGTTTCGTCGTACTGCACGCAGTAGTCGCGATCCGGGCATGGCTGGCTCAGCTGGAAGCTGTAGGCGTTGCCTTTGATGCCGTGCTCTTCGAGGATCAGCGCGATGATTTTCGGCGCCGACATCTGCTGGTAGATGCGCTGATTGGTGCGGTGATGCAGGTATTGCAGTTGCGGCACCATCGAGATTTTGTAGCGAGTCAGGCGCTTGCCGGCATCGCCCTGAGCAACGCGATAGATCTGGCCGTGGATGCCACTGCCCTGCGGATCGAACGCCAGAAACGCCTGCTTGTGCAGGAGTTTTTCCAGGTCCAGATCGGGGTTTTCGCTGACCAGTTCGAGGTCGAAACGAAACGGCTGGCTGATGCCTTCGGTGCCGGTGAACGCCAGCACTTGCAGGTCGCCCACATAGTCTTCGACCGTCAGGCTGAAGTGCGTTTCGTTAGCTGAGTTGAACATTGTGTGCTCCCTGTTCGAATGTCATCCGTTACGCCCGAAGTCGCAGACGTTGCAGCCAGGACGAAGTGGCGCCCATGGCGTCACGCAGTTGGATGGCAGTGATGGTGCGTTCTGCCGCATCGAAGCTCAGCGCCGTTTGCAGCGCCGGCCAACAGTGTTTCGGTAAGTTTTGCGGGGCTTGCAGCTCGCGCTCCAAGTGCTCGTCGCGGGCCTGGGTCGAGGGCAAGCGGCGGAACGGGTGTTTGCCGCCCGCCAGTTCGTAGATTACGCAGGCCACGCCGTACACGTCCGCGCTGGCCGACAACGGTTGGCCCTCAAGCAGTTCGGGTGCGGCGTAGCCCGGGGTCCAGGCGTTGAAGCGCTCTCGGCTCAGGTGCGGCAGGCCGGGCAGAATGCCCTCGACTGCCTGGCCGAGGCCGAAGTCGAAGAGGCGCACGCCGTCTTCGCTGAGCATCACGTTGCTCGGTTTCATGTCGCCGTGCAGCACGCCGCGTGCGTGGGCGTAGGCCAGCGCATCGAGCAGCGGCAGGACAATGTCGCGCAGTTCTTTCCACGGCAGGCCCAGTGGCCGCTCGCAGAGCAATTTGTCCAGGGTCAGGCCACGCATGAGTTCCATGGTGATGAAGGCCCGCTGGCAATCGGTGTCCACTTCGAACGTGTACGGATGCAGCACGTTGTCATGGCGCAGGCGTCGGGTCAGGGCGAACTCGCTGTAAAGCAAGGCACTGGCGTCCGGCGATTCGGCAAATTCTTCGCTGAGGATTTTCAGCGCAATGTAAGGGTCGGGATCGCCGAACTGTTCGTGCAGCAGATCCCTTGCCCGGTAAACGGCGCCCATGCCACCGGCCCCGAGCAGACGCTCGAGGTGGTAACGACCTGCCAGAACATCCGGCAGTTCACCGACGCTGGCCTTGGTCGGCGCCAGCGCAGGTTCGGCGTTATGTTGCTTGGCGAAGGCGAAGTAGGTCAGGTTGTTGGCCTGCTCTTCGCTCATCAGCAAGTCGTCGACTGAGGATTCGATTTCAGTCATTGGCGGATCACCACGGCAGTCAGGTTGTCCCGGGCGGCGCCACGCAGGGCGCCGTCGAACAGACGTTCCAGCGCCACATGCGGCGCGGTCAGGCTGAGGGCGTTGCCGAGGGCATCGCTGCTCAGGCCCTGATACAAACCATCACTGCAGAGCAAAAACGCATCGCCCGGATGCACTTCGAGTTCCAGTACATCGAGGGTCAGTTGCTCGGCAGCGCCGACGGCTCGGGTCAATGCCTGAGCTGCCGGATGCGCAGCAGCCTGCTCGACGCTCATCTGTTGCTCGTCGATCAGTTGTTGTTGCAGCGAATGGTCCTTGGACAGCTGATACAAACGCTGCCCACGCCACATATAGCAACGGCTGTCGCCGGCCCAGATGCAGGCCGCACGATTACCGTCCACCAGCAGCGCCACGACGGTGCTGCCCATGATGCTGTCGTGGCGACCGGCAGTGACGGTCAACTCTTGCCCTAGCCGCCGGTTCAGCCAGTGCAGGCACTGGCGAATGGCTTTGAGGCGTTCGTCGAAATCGTCGTGTGGCGGCAACTCCGCCAGGCTGGCGACGATCAACTGGCTGGCGATGTCGCCACCCTGATGACCGCCCATGCCGTCCGCGACCACCCACAGCCCCTGCTGCGGATTGTCGAGGAAAGCATCTTCGTTGCGCGCCCGCACCTTGCCCGGGTCGGTACGCGCCGCGCTGCGCCAGGCACTGGCCACCAGCATCAGAGCTGCACCGGCATACGGAAGGTGCGCAGCACGCCCATGTCGAACGGGTTCGGCGTGCGCTGGCTGGTCAGCAGGTAGTTGGCGCGCAGGCCGCCTACATCGGCTTTCAGCACCAGCACGTCGCGACCGGTCAGGTACTCGGTCTGCATCAGGTCGAACAGACGGAACAGCGACCATGGGCCGGAGTTCTTTTCGATCCCGATCGGGCGACCGGCCATCTTGTCCATCACCAGACTGGTGCGACCGTCTTCAGCATCGGTCGGCCACTTGAACGACACCGGCACGATTGGACCGTGGCGATATTCAATGGTCTTGTCGCCGAACTTGAATTCCGAACGGCTGACCGATGGATCAAGGGTGTACGGCTCCAGTTTGAACTGCACGGTCGGCTCGGCCGGGTTGATCGAGAAGAAGCTCTGACGAATCGTCAGCGCGGCCGCCATCTGATCGAGGTAGACCTTGGACACCGGCAGGCTGTGACCGTCGACGCTGCGCATCCGGTAGTTGCCCGGATCACCACTGACGAACGGACGCATGTAGGTGTCGAAGAAGCGGTCGGCGATGCCTTGAGCCTTGAAGAACTCGCGGAAGTCGCTGATCGCCACGTCGCTGGTGCTACTGGCGCTGAATGGATAACGCTTGCTGATGGTCTTGCCGTAAACGCTGTACAGCTCGTTCTGATAACGGCCGTTCAGGTATTGGTAGGCATCGTTGAGCACCAGACGCCAGGAGTCTTCGGCCAGCACGTTGAACCATACGCTCAGCGGACGCGGCAGACGACCGGACGCATTGCGCAGGTTGGTCAGCGCATCACGCTGGCCGCTCATGCGGGTCTTGGCCAGTTCGAACGCGGCTTGTTCCGGCGAACTGGAACGAGCCAGGCTGGCCAGTTGCAGTTGCAGGTCGTTGAGTGCGCTCAGTGCCGGGGTCAGATCAGCAGCCGGGCCGTTGTTGTCATCCAGCAAACGGTGCAGCGGTTCGAAGCGACGTTGCAGGGATTTCTTCGCGGTGTCCGGCAGATTCTTCGCGACGTTCAGGGCCGAAGCCTTGTCCGCCACGGCAGAGGCCAGTTTGCCGATTTTACCCAACTTGCCCTTCTGGCCAGCCAGCGCATCGGCGGCATCGCCAGCTTCATCCACCGGATCAGCAGCAGCCGGGAAGCGAGTGTTTTCGCGCACTTCAGTCAGCAACGCCAGCACCGGCGAGTTGGCCGAAGTCAGGCCCGCCAGTTGCTCGGCGCCTTCGCCGGCGTCGTTGATCGGCGGCAGCGCCACCTGGCCAACAGCCTCGCTCCAGTAGTTGGCGTAGTCGCGGAAGTACAGTTGCTCCAGCTCGACCATCAGACGACGCAAGTCCATGTCGCTGATACCGGCGCCTTCGCCCAACACCCAGTTGTCACGCAGGATGTCGGTGACCAGCGCAGAACCCTGGACCGAGAAATACTGCTGATAACCCTGCTGGGTGTAGAAACCCGGGATCACGTAATCGGTGCCGACAAACAGCGAGCCTTGTGGGCCGAGGTGTTGGCTGAAGCGGTAATCCGGCAGGTTGCGCGCCTGCTCGCGGAGCATGCGGTACACCACGGTCGCCAGCGATTCGCTGCGCAATACCTGACGCGCCTGCGCGACCAGTTGGTCGTTCAGCGGGTAGATAAACGGCAGCTTCAGCAGACGTTCGAAGTGGGTGGTCAAGCCGTTCTGCACCGCAGTGTTGCCGGTGTAGCGCGTCGACCAGTCAGTAGCGACCCAGTCCTTGAGCCACGCCGCATCGCGACGGTCCTTCATGTTCAACATCAGGTACGCACGCAGGCTGTTGATCAGCTTTTCGCGGTCCTTCATGTTGGCGCGGATCTGCCCTTCGAGCAGCGTCGCGACCCGTGGCAGCAGTTGCGCCTGAAGCTCACGTTCGTAAGCTTCTTTGACTACCGGATTGACGTCTTCGCCCTGATACAGACCGCCACGCTCGTGGTACGAAACGTCGCCCTTTTTCGGGAACACTTGCGTCGCCGCGTAGCTGGTGTCGAGGACTTTCAGCGCGCCCATCGCATCATCACGCGGGCTCAGTAACGTGCGTTGCTGAGCCCAGTTCTGCGCCAGATTACGCAGGTTTTCCAGACGCTCATAGTTGGCCGAGAAACCACCGGCCCAGAGCATGCCGAACAGCGCCAGTGCCGCCAGTGCGCCGACGTACAGCGCACGCTGGCCCCAATGGATGCGGCTGCGTTCGCGCTTGTCCAGACCGGCCAGATCGGCCTCGGGGAAAATCACCCGGCTGAGCAAGTGATGGATAAACCGCGAACGGCCACTGCGCAGCGTCGGCAATACGCCGGCGCTCATGCCCAGGTTGGCGCCGATGCCAGCGGTGGTCGCGTCCATTTCCTGTGTCAGGTGCGGCGCGCTGGTCAGGTAGAAACCGCGCAGTTGCGTGGCACGCTGGTAACGGTTGCCGGTGAACGCCAGATCGACGAACAGGCACATACGCTCGCCGATCTGCCCCAGTTGATGCGGGAAGTCGAGGATGCGCCCACGGCGCTGAGTATCGCGCTCGGAGTGCATGCGCATGATCACTTGGCTGTTGAGGCGACGCAGCAGCTCTTCAAACTCGCTGCGCAGCACCGACACGTCGGTGCCCTGCTGATCCTTGCGGAAACTGGTGCCCAGCACCTGATCGCTTTCTTCGCGGGTCAGTTGATCGAAGAACTCGTCGAAGCCCAGCAGCTTGTCAGCCTTGCTCAGCACCAGATACACCGGTACATCGACGTGCAGCTTCTGATAGACGTCTTGCAGACGCGCACGCACCTGGCGCGCCAGAGTGTCGATGTCTTGCTCGCTGCCACCGATCAGGGTTTCCACCGGAATGGTCACCAGCACGCCGTTCAGCGGACGTCCGCGACGACGCTTGCGCAACAGCTCCAGCAACGTGGTCCAGGCACTGCTGTCGACGTCGACGTCCGCCTGGGTCAGGTAACGCCCGGCGGTGTCGATCAGCACGCCGTGATCGGCGAAGTACCAGTCGCAATGACGGGTGCCGAGGGTGTCGCGGGTAAGCTTGCGGTCGATCTTGTTGATCGGGAATTCCAGACCGGAAAAGTCCAGCAGGCTGGTCTTGCCGCTGGCCTGCGGGCCGATCAACAGATACCACGGCAGCTCGCTGCGCCAGCGTTCGCTGCGACCGCGATACAGGCTCGAAGTCTTCAGGGTTTTCAGTGCGTCTTTGAAACGCGCCTTCAACTCTTTCTGCTCGTCGTCGATCAGCTCTTCGCGGCGGATGCGATCCTGGCCGTCCTCGGTTGCTTCGACAGCTTTCTTGCGCACACCGGCGCGCCAGCTGACGAAGACCATGGTCAGGCCCCAGATCAGGAACAGCACACTGATGGTCAGCAGGCGGGAGGTCGAACCTTCCCAGAACTTGTAGTCATCAACGGCCAACAACGGGCCGACGAACCACACCAGCAGTGCCACGAACAGCACCAGCAGCAGGGTCCAGACCCATGTCTGGCGCAGGAAGGCGCCGACTTTCTTGAAAAACTTTTTCATCACACGTCCCTGTTTACGGCTGCGACTGCGGTTGGACCGCGGCTGGATCAATCGGCTGATAGGGTTGCAGAACGGTGTCGCGCTGCTCGCCCAGGACCCAAGCAAAACCCGAATACATCACCACCAGACAGACGAAAGTGAACAACACCACCATCCACGCCGGTACGATGCGCACCAGGTTGCGACGTTGGTCATTCAGGCCTTCCCAGTGCGGCGACAGCTCACGCGGCACGTCGCCACGCAGTTGACGGATCTGGCGGTACAAGGCGTCACGGATGCCTTCAAGTTCGAGCATGCCGCGAGCCTGCACGCGGTACTTGCCTTCGAAACCGAGGGACAGGCACAAGTACATCAGCTCCAGCATCGGCAGATGCTTGACCGGGTTTTTCGACAACCGATCGAGCAGCTGGAAGAACTTCTCGCCACCGAAGGTTTCATTGTGGAAGGAGCTGAGCAGGCTCATCTGCGACCACTCGCTTTCGTTGCCCCACGGTGTGGTCACGACAGCTTCGTCGACCACGGTGCAGAGCACGTAGCGGGCAGCCATGACCTGGCTGCTTTCGGCGCCGTTGTGCAGGGCGCGCACTTCAAACAGCTTGAGCCCGGCGGTCAGGCGCTCGTTGAGCGCATAAAGATCTTCGCGGGTTTCGCTGTGCTTGAGGCGCACCACTTCCGAGAGCAGTTCGGACGACGCCGCCACCAGCGAATTGAGGCTGATGTTGAAGGCCTCCGCCGGGCGCAGGCGCGCGGCGTAGATCATCCGTTCTTCCAGTTGTTCGAAGCGCGGAGGCGCGGCGAAGTCGGTCAGCGGACTCGATGCCGGGCCGTGGCCCTGACGGTCGAGCAGGACGGTTTTGTCGTCCTGATTGTGTTCCATGTCCTTGATCATGTCGGTCAGTTCCTGATGGCCCAGAATTTCAGTTCAAGCTCGGCGAATTCGCCGGACACGTGGAACGCGAA
>NZ_JBIUXX010000055.1:0-39602 GCF_044744235.1 Pseudomonas sp. NPDC087346 | reverse complement strand
AGGCGCGCGTCCGGACTGGGTTCTGGACCAGATCTTCGACCTGTTCGACAACCTCGGTGCTACCGAAGAACAGCTGGACTTCAAAGTCGTCTACGCCTCGGCCCTGAACGGCATTGCCGGTCTGGAACACACCGACATGGCTGAAGACATGACCCCGCTGTACCAGTCGATCGTCGACAACGTACCTTCGCCGAAAGTCGACCGTGACGGTCCGTTCCAGATGCAGATTTCCGCTCTGGACTACAACAGCTTCCTGGGTGTTATCGGCGTTGGCCGTATCGCTCGTGGTCGCATCAAGCCGAACACTCCGGTTGTCGCTATCGACGCCGACGGCAAGAAGCGCAACGGTCGTATCCTGAAGCTGATGGGTCACCACGGTCTGCACCGTATCGACGTTGAAGAAGCAGCTGCCGGCGATATCGTCTGCATCAGCGGCTTTGACCAGCTGTTCATCTCCGACACTCTGTGCGACCCACTGAACGTCGAAGCGATGACTCCGCTGACCGTTGACGAACCAACCGTTTCCATGACCTTCCAGGTAAACGACTCGCCTTTCTGCGGTAAAGAAGGCAAGTTCGTGACTTCCCGTAACATCAAGGAACGTCTGGACAAAGAGCTGCTGTACAACGTTGCTCTGCGCGTTGAAGAAGGCGACACCGCCGACAAGTTCAAAGTCTCCGGCCGTGGTGAGCTGCACCTCTCGGTACTGATCGAAACCATGCGTCGCGAAGGCTTCGAAATGGGTGTTGGTCGTCCGGAAGTGATCATCCGCATGGTTGACGGCGTGAAGCACGAACCGTACGAAAACGTGACCATCGACCTGCCGGAAGAATCGCAAGGTTCGATCATGGAACAGATCGGTATCCGTAAAGGCGACCTGACCAACATGGTTCCGGATGGCAAGGGCCGTGTGCGCCTTGAGTACAACATCCCGGCCCGCGGCCTGATCGGTTTCCGTAACGAGTTCCTGACCCTGACCTCCGGTGCAGGCATTCTGACCTCGATCTTCGACCGTTACGACGTGATGAAGTCCGGCGACATGTCCGGCCGTCAGAACGGCGTGCTGGTTTCGGTTGCTACCGGTAAGGCTCTGACTTACTCGCTGGAAACCCTGCAAGCTCGCGGCAAACTGTTCCTGGGTCACGGTGAAGACGTGTACGAAGGTCAAATCGTCGGCATCAACAGCCGCGACAACGACCTGGGCGTCAACCCAACCAAAGGCAAGAAGCTCGACAACATGCGTGCTTCGGGTAAAGACGAAACCATCGCTCTGGTTCCGCCTATCCGCTTCACTCTGGAACAGGCTCTGGAATTCGTTCAAGAAGACGAATTGTGCGAAGTCACTCCTAAGTCCATCCGTCTTCGCAAGAAGATCCTGGGCGAAAGCGAGCGTACCCGCGCTGCCAAGAAAAGCGGCAACTGAGTTTCGACTTAGTTAAGGCTTAAAAAAACGCCCCCGGTCGCGAGACCGGGGGCGTTTTTGTTTGTCTGGGGTTTATGCAGTGTTTTTACTGGCGCCTTCGCTGGCAAGCCAGCTCCCACAGGGGTTTGGGGCGCATATGAAATTTGTGTACGACAACAATCACTGTGGGAGCTGGCTTGCCAGCGAAGGCGGCCGATCAGCCGCCAAATATTTCAGGAGGGATCAAAACTTCTCGATGGCGCGGAAATTCTGCACGCGCTCGACTTCTTTCGGCTTGTACGCGCAATACCCCGGGCGCGGCCCGATCTTCGGGTGATTGCGGCAAGTGTCCGGGCGCTTGTCATAAATGGTGCATAGACGCGATTTACGATCCAGATAGTAGCAATCGTTGTTGCTCATCCGTTGCAGGGTGAAGATCCCCGACTTCTGGTTGAAGCGCTCGACCAGGCCTTCTTTCTGCAAACGCTTGGCGATGTTCTTCGGCGGATCGCCCAGCTCGAACTCATCGACTACACCGATACGCACCAGATCCTTGATCTTGACCTCGACCGGCAGCGTGCAGCAGCTCGAAATGCACGAGCCGCACATCGGCGCCGTATATTTTGCCCAGGTGTCGAGACGGTCGATCTCGGCGGCGGCAATCAGGTTGGGCTTCATCATCGGGAGTTACCAGGCGTGTGCATCAGGGCGCGCGATCATACCGGGACTGGTGGATTTTTGAACAACCTTTCGCCAGATTTTTTCGTTACCGGGATAAATCGTCGGACAACCCGGCACGGGCCATGCATCGATAAGCGTGCTCGCCAAGGTAATGCCGGGCGATCTCGCACTCTCAGGAAAAACTGCCGAACCAGAGCCGCCAGCATCGGTCAGACCGTCTAGGCTCAGACAATTCCCCGCTCGCTCGAGGTCCTATCGATGACTCAAGAACCACTAGTTCGCGAAGCAGAGGTGGCCGCATTCCGCGACGCCGTCCTGACCAAACTCACCTATGCGGTGGGCAAAGACCCGGATCACGCCTTCGACCATGACTGGTTCGAAGCCATTGCCCTGGCAGCGCGCGACCACATGGTCGAGCACTGGATGGATCACACCCGGCAGATCTACCGCAAAGGCCAGAAGCGGGTGTATTACCTCTCACTGGAATTTCTCATCGGCCGTTTGCTCTACGACAGCCTGAGCAACCTCGGCCTGCTCGATGTCGCCCGTGAGGCGTTGACCGAACTCGGTGTCGATCTGGAACGCATCCGCCTGCTGGAGCCCGATGCGGCGCTGGGCAACGGCGGCCTCGGTCGGCTCGCCGCATGCTTCATGGAAAGCATGTCGACCCTCGGCATCGCCGGCCACGGCTACGGTATTCGTTATGAACACGGCTTGTTCCGTCAGGCCATCGTCGATGGCTGGCAGCAGGAACAGACCGAACACTGGCTCGACTTCGGTAACCCGTGGGAATTCGAGCGGCCGGAAGTCGTGTATTCCATCGGCTTCGGTGGCAGCGTCGAAACCGTCACCGATGTCTCCGGCAAGGCCAAGCAAGTCTGGTCGCCGGCAGAAACCGTCCGGGCGATTGCCTACGACACGCCGGTGGTTGGCTGGCGCGGGGCGAGCGTCAACACCTTGCGCCTGTGGCGCGCGCGGGCGATGGAAGATCTACACCTGGAGCGATTCAACGCCGGTGACCACTTGGGTGCCGTCGCCGAAGTGGCGCGGGCTGAAAGCATCTCCCGCGTGCTGTATCCAGCTGACAGCACTGAAGCCGGGCAAGAGCTGCGCCTGCGTCAGGAATACTTCTTCGTCGCCGCCTCCTTGCAGGACTTGCTGCGTCGGCATCGCAACATGCACACCTCGGTGCTGACCCTCGGCGATCACGCGGCGATCCAGCTCAACGACACCCACCCCTCGATTGCCGTCGCCGAACTGATGCGGCAACTGGTCGATGTTTATGACGTGGCCTGGGACGCGGCATGGCAAGTCACCGTCGATACGCTGTCGTACACCAACCACACGCTGCTGCCCGAAGCGTTGGAAACCTGGCCGGTCGGTTTGATGGAGCGCATGCTGCCACGGCACATGCAGATCATTTATTTGATCAACGCGCAGCACATCGACTCGCTACGGGCCAAGGGCATTCACGATTTCGACGTGTTGCGTGCGGTGTCGCTGATCGAAGAAGACAACGGCCGCCGCGTGCGTATGGGTAACCTCGCGTTCCTCGGCTCGCACAGCGTTAACGGCGTGTCGGGGCTGCACACGCAGTTGATGCGCAGCACTGTGTTCTCCGAGCTGCACAAGCTCTACCCTGAGCGGATCAACAATAAAACCAACGGCATCACCTTCCGCCGTTGGCTGTATCAGGCCAACTCCGAGCTGACCTCAATGCTGGTCGATGCCCTCGGGCCGGACTTGCTCGACAACGCCGAGGAGCGTTTGCTTGATCTGGAGCCGTTCGCCGAGAAACCGGCGTTTCGCAAGGCTTTCGCCGAACAGCGGCTGCACAGCAAAAAAGCCCTGGCCTATCTGATCCACGAGCGGCTGGGGATCGCGGTCAATCCGGCGGCGATGTTCGACGTGCAGGTCAAACGGATTCACGAATACAAACGCCAGTTGCTCAACCTGCTGCACACCGTCGCGCTGTATCAGGCGATCCGGGCCGAACCGGAAGTCGATTGGGTGCCACGGGTGAAGATCTTCGCTGGCAAGGCGGCGGCCAGTTATCACCAGGCCAAACTGATCATCAAACTGACCAACGACATCGCCCGGGTGGTGAACAACGATCCGACCGTGCGTGGTCTGCTGAAAGTAGTGTTCCTGCCCAACTACAACGTCAGTCTGGCGGAAAGCATTATTCCGGCGGCGGACTTGTCCGAGCAGATTTCCACTGCCGGGTTCGAGGCGTCGGGCACCAGTAACATGAAGTTCGGCCTTAATGGCGCACTGACCATCGGCACCCTCGACGGCGCCAACGTCGAAATGTGTGAGCGCATTGGCGCCGAGCACATGTTCATTTTCGGCCTTAGCGCGCAGCAGGTTGAAGCGCGCAAACAGAACCACGAGTTCAGCGCCGCGCCGGACATCGCCGCCTCGCATCGTTTGAACGACGTGCTGCAAGCGATCCGCAGCGGCGTGTTCTCGCCGGACGACACGTCACGCTACACCGGGTTGATTGACTCGCTGATTGACTACGACCGCTTCCTGGTCTGCGCCGACTTCGACTCCTATTGGGAAGCGCAGAAGCGCGTCGAGGCGCACTGGCACGACACCAACAACTGGTGGCGCTCGGCGGTGCTCAACACCTCGCGAATGGGCTGGTTCTCCTCCGACCGGACGATCCGCGAGTACGCCACAGAAATCTGGAAAGCGCTGGAGTAACTTCCCGCCCGGCTCGATATACTGACGCGCCGGAAAAGATCGCAGCCTTCGGCAGCTCCTACAGGTGTTCACATAACCCTGTAGGAGCTGCCGAAGGCTGCGATCTTTTTCGATCAGGCTGCGCTAATCTCCCCGGATTGGCCTTCGCGCTTAGGGATATCGACCATGCAATGGATGTTCATGTTGATCGGGCTGGTGCTCGGCTGGCTGCTCGACGAGTCGTTCAGCTCCGCGCTGTTGGGCGCGCTGCTGGGTCTGGCGATTGGGCAGACGATCCGGCTGGCCAGGCTCGGTTCGCAGACCGCCGAGCAACAGCGTCAACTTGAACAGGCGAAAGTCGCGTTGCAGGCGGTCGAGCAGCGCCTGTTTCTGCTGGAAGGCGCACCGGTTCGCGCTGAGTCGCCACCGAGTGTTGCGCCAGTCCCCGAAACGATCGTCGCACCGTCCCAGGTCGTCGAACAAGCTCCAGCTGCGGCACAAACAGTAGCGTCCGAACTGGTCTGGGAACTGCCGCCCGAACTCGAGCCCATCTCCGCCGTTGCTCGCGAAACCAGCCAGCCGTTGCCCGCCGATGTCTGGCGTCTTGACGCCGTTACTGCCGAACCACAACAACCCGCCGAACCCCGTGGCCCGAACCTTATCGAACGCGGTATCAGTGCTGCGCGCAACTGGCTGTTCGGCGGCAACACCGTGCTGCGGGTCGGCGTAGTGCTGCTGTTCTTCGGTCTGGCATTCCTGTTGCGTTACGCCACCGAAGGCATGGTGGTGCCGATTGAATTGCGTTACGCCGGGGTGGCGGCAGCGGCTTTGGGTCTGCTGGCGCTGGGCTGGTGGCTGCGGCATCGCAACAACAGTTATGCGTTGATGCTGCAAGGGACGGGCATCGCGGTGTTGTACCTGACGGTGTTTGCAGCGATGCGCCTGCATCCGTTGCTCGACCCGTCTGCCGCGCTGGGCTTGTTGGTGGCAGTGACGGTGTTTTCGGCGATTCTGGCGATCACCCAGGACTCGTTGGCGCTGGCGTGTGTCGCCGCGCTGGGCGGTTTTGCCGCGCCGATTCTGACCTCCACCGGCGCCGGCAACCATGTAGCGCTGTTCAGCTATTTCGCCTTGCTCAACGCCGGCATTCTCGCCATCGCCTGGTTCAAGGCCTGGCGTCTGCTCAACCTGATCGGTTTCGTCGGCACTTTCGGCATCGGCTTCGCTTGGGGGCTGCGTTCTTATGCACCGGAACTGCTGTGGAGCACCGAGCCGTTCCTGATTCTGTTCTTCCTGATGTACCTCGCCATCGGCCTGCTGTTTGCCCGACGCAAATTGCGCGATATGCCCGATGCCCCTGCGGACGGTGATCGCGAGGCGCTGTTGCAATGGTCGGCGCGCAAGGGTGATTACGTCGATGGCACCATGCTGTTTGGCCCGCCGATAGTGGGCTTCGGTTTGCAGTTCGCGCTGGTGCAGCATCTGGAATTTGCCGCAGCGTTCAGTGCCCTCGTGCTCGGCATGATCTACATGGTTCTGGCCAAGGTGTTGATGGGCGGTCGCGCCTTGTTGCTCGGCGAAACCTGTCTGGCACTCGGGGTGATTTTCGCCAGTCTGGCGATTCCGCTGGGGCTGGATGCGCGCTGGACATCGGCCGCGTGGGCAGTGGAGGGTGCGGGGATTTTCTGGCTCGGTTTGCGTCAGCATCGACCGTTCGCTCGGGCCTTTGCGTTGCTCCTGCAACTGGGCT
Source organism: Pseudomonas sp. NPDC087346 (assembly GCF_044744235.1). Lineage (NCBI taxonomy): Bacteria > Pseudomonadati > Pseudomonadota > Gammaproteobacteria > Pseudomonadales > Pseudomonadaceae > Pseudomonas > Pseudomonas sp. NPDC087346. Next base: position 33,081 of record NZ_JBIUXX010000055.1, on the reverse strand, counting down.
CGGCGCTGGCGTTTCTCAGTCAATTGCGCATCGGCGAAAGCAGTCTGCTCGACGGCGCGCCGCTGGGTGCGTTGATGCTTGGTAGCGCTTTGCTGTTCAGCTTCTACCAGTTGCGCAAAGCCTCGGCGGAACAGGCTTCGCCGTGGGAGCGCCGAGGCCTGCCGGTGTTAGCGAGTCTGGGGCTGACCTTCCTTTATCTGCTGGCGCCGCTGTTCTTCTTTACCCACGGCACGGCGATCAGTTGGGCGCTGGCCGGTTTGGTCACTTTGTTTGTTGGCCTGCGTTTGCAATCCCGTACGTTCCTGTTCACCGCGTTTGCTGTGCAATTGCTTGGCGGGGCGCTGTTCCTGCTGCGGCTGCAAGGCGCCGGTGAAGATTCGGCAGCCGTGTTCAATGCCGGTTGGAGCGGGTTGCTCAGCGCCTCATTGATCGGTCTGGCGCTGATCGCCGGCATGCTGCTGGCGGCGCGTGACGACATGGTGCGCGGCGATGTGCGGCTGCTGCGCGGCTTATCGGTGGTGTTGCTGGCGGGGCTGGTGCTGATCAATCTGGCGGTGCTGTTTGTCCTGCCATGGCAGACCGCGAGCGCGGTCTGGGCTGCTAGCGGTTTGTTGATCATCTGGCTGAGCCTGTACCTCAAGCAGCGCGTGAGTTTTGTCTTTGGTCTGCTGTTGCAGGTGATCGGCGGCGCGGCGTTCTTGTTCGCTGGCCCCGAGTTGCTCGGGCCGTTGTCCAGCGAAGGTTTGAAGCCGCTGGCGCATGGCGGATTCTGGACGCCGCTGGTGTTGGGGCTGGCCGCGATGATTGGCGCGTGGCGCCTGCAACTGGGCAATCACGCCTCGGCGTTCGATTCGCTGAGCTTGCAGCGTTTGTCCGAAGTGCTGCTGGTGTGGGGCGCCGGTTGGTGGGCGCTGGCGTGGGTCAGTGAAGTGCTGCGTTTTGCGCCGATCAATCTGCAGGGCACATTGTTGCTGCTGGTCGCCGCGCTGAGTGTGGCGCTCTGGACAGTGTTGGCATTGCGTCTGAAGTGGTCGTCGCTGGGGCTGCTTTGCACCTTGCTGATTCCGGCTGCCGGACTGGTGCTGATCGCCGCTTGGCATTCGCGTTATCACCCGGCGGCGGACTTTGGCTGGCTGGCGTGGGCGGCGGTGTTTGTGGTGCATTTCCTTAGCCTGCGACGCCTTGCGCCGATGCTGCCGGCGCGCGCCTTGAGCGCTGCGCATGTGCTCGGTTGCTGGCTGTTGCTCGGCGTATTGGCGCTGGAATTGCGCTACGGTTTGCTGCTGTTGTCCGAGCAATACAACGCCTGGCGCTGGCTGGGTTGGGCGATTCTGCCGAGCCTGTATCTGTTGCTGGCGGCTGCACCGCGCAACTGGCCGTGGCCGGTGGCGGCGTTTGCTCGCGAGTACCGTTTTTATGCCGCTGCGCCGCTGGCGGTGTTGATGCTCGGCTGGTTCTGGCTGGCTAACGGCGTCAGCGACGGCAATGCAGAACCGTTGCCGTACGTGCCGCTGCTCAACCCTCTGGAGTTGGGCCTGCTGTTTGCGTTGTTCGGCGTGTATGTCTGGTCGCGCAGCGCCACAACGCAATGGTCGGTCCGTCAGGATTACGCCGAATACGCCACACAACTGGTGGCCGGGGTTTCGCTCTTCGCTTTCTGCACGGCGTTGGTGACCCGCGCCGCGCACCATTGGGCGGGGATTCCGTTCGAACTGGATCAACTGCTGGCGTCGATGCTGGTGCAGGCCGGGTTGTCGATCGTCTGGACGCTGATGGCGCTGGGACTGATGATCGGCGGCCATTTGCGTCATCGGCGCGAGGTGTGGCTGATCGGCGCGGCGCTGATTGCGCTGGTGGTGGCGAAACTGATTTTTGTCGAATTGAGCAACCGTGGCGGGCTGGCGCGGATCGTCTCGTTTATCGGCGTTGGCGTGTTGCTGCTGGTGGTCGGCTACTTTGCGCCGCTACCGCCCAAGCGCGTCGAAGCTGACCCGGTGGCAGAACCACCGGCTGCGGATACCGAAGGAGTGTCATCGTGAGTCGCAAGTTGAATCTGGGGTGGTTGGCGCTCGGTGTGGTGATGGCTGCCGGCGCTCAGGAAAAACCGGCGGACTTCGCCACGCAGGTACCGTTGTCGGTCAGCGGCAACGGCCCGTGGTATCGCTTCGAACTGCCGCTGAATGTGCAATTGCAGGCGCGGCAGACCGATCTCAGCGACCTGCGGGTGTTCAACGCGGCCGGCGAGCCACAGGCCTATGCACTGGCGCGTGAGTCGGCGCAGACCCGCGACGACGGCCAGTTGCACGACGTCAAATGGTTCCCGCTGTACAACGCCGCCGACGCCACCGAACACGCGCCAAATGTGCGCGTGCAATCGACCACCAACGGCACGCTGGTGGAAGTGCAGCCGTCGAGTCAGTTGGAAGCGGGCGAAGAAGTGCTGCGCGGCTGGCTGCTCGATGCCAGTGCGATCAAGGCGCCGTTGCAGCAGTTGATCCTCGACTGGACCAGCGAGCGCGACGGGTTCCAGCGCTTCAGCATCGAAGCCAGCGACGATTTGCAGCACTGGCAAGCCTGGGGCGACGGTCAGGTGGCGCGCCTGTCGTTCGCCGATGAACGCGTCGAACAGCACGAAGTGGCGTTGCCGGGGCAATCGGCGCGTTATCTGCGCTTGCTCTGGGACTCACCGAACTCGGCGCCGGTCCTGACTTCGGCGCAACTGAAAAGCAGCGATCCGCGTAACGTGCCGCTACCGTTGGTCTGGTCGCAAGCGCTGGCCGGCAGCAGTGCGAAGGCCGGTGAATACACCTGGCAGCTGCCGATGGGGCTGAATGTCGAACGGGTTCAGGTCGAGCTGAAACAGCCCAACAGTCTGGCGCCGGTGACGTTGGCCGGACGCCGCGAGAGCAGCTTGCCGTGGCAGACGCTGAGCAGTTCGCTGCTGTATCGCCTGACCCGCGATGGTCAGGACGTGGTGCAAAACGAATTGCAGTTATACGGGCAGACCGTACAGCAGTTGAAGCTGACGGTGGATGAGCGCGGCGGCGGACTCGGTGAGCAGGCGCCAAGCCTGAAATACGCGGTGCGGGCGACGCAGGTGATCTTCCTCGCACGCGGCGAGGGGCCTTACAGTCTGGCGCTGGGCAACCCGAGTGTGAAAACCGCGAACCTGCCGCTGACAACGTTGATCCCTGACTTCAAGCCGGAAAAACTGGCGACGCTGGGCAAGGCGATGGTGCAGGGTGAAGCGCTCGCTACCCAGACACCGCCCGCGACCACGGCGGCGGTGGCCGAGACCAATTGGAAAAAGATCGGCTTGTGGGCAGTGTTGCTGGTGAGTGTGCTGTTTCTTGGGGCGATGGCGGCGAGTCTGCTGCGCAAGCCACCGACCAATTCCTGAACCAGCTGCGGGTGCTGCGCACCCGATCGCCAGCAGGCTGGCTCCCACAGTGATATATCTTGTTCACACCGGAACCTGTGGGAGCTAGCCTGCTAGCGATGAGGGCCTGCGCTCCAGCCACTCCGTCCGATTTCCAACTACGCTCAACGCCGTGCATGAACTCTCTCGACCCGATCACGTCTGATAGATGCAATTGCACCCCGACGCACGTTACCGGGCGTCATTGCTCGCTACGTTTTCAGACTCCCTGTAAACTGCGCGGGTTTTTAGCCCCCCATTCCACCGGAGCCTTCCATGTCCCGCGTTACCCTGAGTCGTTATCTGATTGAGCAGACCCGCAGCAACAACACGCCTGCCGATCTGCGTTTCCTGATCGAAGTGGTGGCGCGCGCCTGTAAAGAAATCAGCCACGCCGTGTCCAAAGGCGCCCTGGGTGGTGTTCTGGGCAGCATGGGCACCGAAAACGTCCAAGGCGAAGTGCAGAAGAAACTCGACGTGATCTCCAACGAGATCCTGCTCGAAGCCAACGAATGGGGCGGTCACCTGGCCGGCATGGCGTCCGAAGAAATGGACAATGCCTACCAGATCCCGGGCAAATACCCGAAAGGCGCGTACCTGCTGGTTTTCGACCCACTGGACGGCTCGTCGAACATCGACATCAACGCCCCGGTCGGCACGATCTTCTCGGTACTGCGTTGCCCGAACGAATACCTGAGCCAGAACGAGCCGCTGAACGAAAAAGCGTTCCTGCAGCCAGGCACTCAGCAAGTTGCCGCCGGTTACGCCATCTACGGCCCGCAAACCATGCTGGTGCTGACCCTGGGCGACGGCGTCAAAGGCTTCACCCTGGACCGCGAAATGGGCAGCTTCGTGCTGACCCACGAAGACATCACCATCCCGGCTTCCACTCAGGAATTCGCGATCAACATGTCCAACCAGCGTCACTGGGAAGCGCCGGTACAACGCTACGTTGACGAATTGCTGGCTGGCGAAGAAGGCCCGCTGAAGAAGAACTACAACATGCGCTGGGTTGCCGCGATGGTGGCGGACGTTCACCGCATCCTGACCCGTGGCGGTCTGTTCATGTACCCACGCGACAGCCGCGAGCCATCCAAGCCGGGCAAACTGCGTCTGATGTACGAAGCCAACCCGATGTCGTTCCTCGTGGAACAAGCGGGCGGCGCGTCCACCGACGGTCACCAGCGCATCCTCGACATTCAGCCGGACGGCCTGCACCAGCGTGTAGCGGTGTTCCTCGGCTCGAAAGAAGAAGTCGAACGCGCTACGGCCTACCACAAGGCTTAAACCATGAACGCGCCCTGGCAGCCGTTGCTCGATTGGTGGTTCGGACATGCCGAATCACCGGACGATATATCGGCTGACAAGGGCAAGTTGTGGTTTGGCAAACGTGACAGCCAAGACCTCGAAGCGCAGACGCGTTTCGGGGTCTTTGTCGATCAGGCCCTGGCCGGCGAATTGACCGAGTGGACGCAACGTCCCGAAGGTTGGCTGGCGCTGGTGCTGCTGCTCGACCAACTCCCGCGAATGATCTTTCGCGACACCTCTAAAGCGTTTTCCGGCGATCTGCGCGCGCAGAAGCTTGTCGCTCAAGGCATCGCGGCGGATTTTGACCGTCAGTTGAAGCCGATCCAGCGCGTATTCATTTATCTGGTGTTCGAACACTGCGAAAACCTCGCGGTGCAGAACGAAGCGGTATCCAGATTCATGGACCTGGTGGCTGAGCAGCCGGAAGTGGAGCGCGCGGTGTTTGCCGACAATCTGGATTATGCCGAGCGGCATCAGAAGGTCATTGCGCGGTTTGGCCGGTTTCCGCATCGCAATGCGGTGTTGGGAAGGGAGTCTACGGCTGAGGAGCTGGAGTTTCTCGGTCAGCCGGGGTCAAGGTTTTAAGTTTTTTGAAATCATGGATTGCTGTTCAACAGCCGTTTCATCAAGAGCGCTGGAAGGCTTTTTCTTGTATCGACAATGATATGGACGAAGACGCTTTTTTCCCTGACTTCGTAAATGACCCGGTTCATCCCGCAAACAATTTGCCGGTATTGGCCAAGATTGAGCTTCTCGATTTCTTCGGGAATCGAACCTGAGTAAGGAAGTTCGGCGAGGCCAAGAATGGCGGCCTTGAGATCAATGTAGGTGCTTTGCCAGGTTTGGCTTGAAAACTGTTTGAGGAGATAGGTGCGAAGTTCTTTCAGATCTGTTTGTGCGGATTGAAGAATAACGACCCTTAAGCTCATTGATGGTCAACCCTGTCCAGATCTGCGAAGACGTCCTCAGCTTCACGAAATTTGCCTTCCTCAATCTCTCGATTACCCATCGCCAATAGTTTCAGCAGGGCCATCGTGTCTTCCTGTTCTTCAAAGCTTTTCACATCCATAACCACAAGCTTGGCTTCACCATTTTGGGTGATGACCAACGGCTCACGGCTTTCGGTGATCGTCTTGACGATCTCGGCGGTATGACTCTTGAGATAGCTGATCGGTTTGATTTGCGATGAAAGCTTCATGGATTGAGCCCGCCGGAATGAATAGGACCGAGTTTAGTCTTAATTCAGTCTTGCGTCAGGTCGGGCTGATCAGTGACCCTCGTTTCGAAAGTACAAAAAAAGATCGCAGCCTGGGCAGCTCCAACATGGAAATATGTTCCTGGGTTGGAGCTGCTCTGGGCTGCGATCTTCTGATTTTCAGATCCTGAAACTACCCACCAACTGCTTCAACCGCGCCGCTTGTTGCTCCAGATCCGAGCACGCACGCAGTGTTGCCTGCAAGTTCTCCACGCCTTCCTGATTCAGCGTGTTGATCTCGTTGATATCAACGTTGATCGACTCGACCACGGCAGTTTGTTCTTCGGTCGCGGTCGCCACCGACTGGTTCATGCCGTCGATCTCGCCGATGCGCTGGGTCACGCTGCCCAGACGTTCGCCGGCCTGATTGGCGATGCCTACGCTGTTTTCGCTCTCGCGCTGGCTCTCGGTCATTATGCTCACGGCCTGACGGGCGCCGACTTGCAGCTCTTCAATCATCTTCTGCACTTGCTGCGCCGAATCCTGAGTGCGATGTGCGAGGTTACGCACTTCGTCAGCGACCACGGCGAAACCACGTCCGGCTTCACCGGCACGCGCGGCCTCGATTGCGGCGTTGAGCGCGAGCAGGTTGGTCTGCTGCGAGATGCTGGTGATCACTTCCAGAATCTGCCCGATGTTCACCGTGTTGCTGTTCAGGGTTTCGATGTTGCCGCACGAGTCGCTGATCTTCGCCGACAGCTGTTGCATGGCCTGGATGGTTTTATCCACAACCTGCTGGCCGTCGACCGCGAGGCTGCGCGCGTCGCTGGAGTGCTGCGAGGCGAGAGCGGCGTTCTGGGCAATTTCCTGCGCGGCGGCGCCGAGCTGATTGATCGCGGCGGCCACGCTGTTGGTGCGGGTCGCTTGCTGGTCGGAGTTGTACATCGATGAGTTCGAGGCCGCGACCACGCGCAGGGCGACTTCGTTGACCTGGCCAGTAGCCGAGGACACTTCGCGGATCGAGGTGTGGATACGCTCGACGAAACGGTTGAACGAGGTGCCCAGTGCGCCGAACTCATCGTTGCCGTGGATCACCAGACGTTTGGTCAGGTCGCCTTCACCCTCGGCGATGTCGTGCATGGCGCGGCCCATGGTCAGCAGCGGTTGCATCAACACGCGGATCAGCATGCCGAGCAGGACGATGATGATCACTACGGCAATCGCCATGGCGATCAGCGCCGAGGTGCGGAATTCGCTGAGCATCGAGAACGCCGTGTCTTTGTCCAGTACCAGCGCCACGTACCAGTCGGCCGATGGCACGCCGTTGACGTGGGTGAACGAGATCAGTTGTGTCTTGCCGTCGAACTCGACTTCTTTCAGGCCCGGACTGACTTTCGGCGCGCCGTTTGGATAGGCCTCGGCGAGGGTCTTGAGCACCAGTTTGCTGTCCGGGTGGATCAGGATCTTGCCGTCGGCACTGACGATGAATGCGTGACCATGGCCACCAAAGTTGAGCGAGTTGATGATTGCGCTGACGCTGGTCAGGTCGATGTCAGCACCGGCAACACCGATCATCTGACCCTGACGCTGCACCGGGGTGGCGACGGTGATCACCAGTTTGCCCGACGAGGCGGCGATGTACGGTTCGGTGACGATGGTCTGGCGGGCGCTGTCGGCCGCTTTGTACCAGCCGCGGGCACGCGGGTCGTAGTCCGGCGCACGGTTGCCGGCCGGCACCGAGAACATCACGCCATCGGCGCCACCGAAATAGCTGAGCTGGAAGTTACCGGTGTAGGCGGGCAGGTCGATGATGCGCTTGAGGCTGGCGGGTGCGTTGCCGTCGGCGACGACTTGCTGGGACATCGATTGCAGCAACTGAATGCGGCTTTCCAGCCAGGTCTGGATGTTGCTGGTGGTCAGGCTGCCCAGTTCCTGCATCGAGGATTCGGTACTGCTGCTCAGGGCTTCACGCTGGCGGTAGTCGTTGAACAGAATAAAACAGGCGAACGCTACGGCCACCACGAGGGCAGCAGCCAGCAGGATCTTGTGGCTGAATTTCATGTTTCTGGTCATTAAGAGAGCTACCGCGAAGGGGCTGGTCAAGAAAGGGCGGCAATTTGCCACACTCTAGGGCTTTGCGCTGCTCTTATTTCGACCGCTGCGCGCCAAAGATTAGGCGTCTTTTGTGAAATGCGACGAAATGCTCAATAGCCCCACAAAGTGTCTGATTTAGCGGCCAAAGCCAGACGAGTGGGCTAACAAATAGCCTTCCCCGGAGGGAACCAGACAGGGGTTTTCTCTTCTAAGCTTCTGGTTGGCGTCATGCCATCCCCCTTCCGCTCCAGGAGTTACACCATGTCGCTGCGATCTATCGCCCTGCTTTCGTTTTGCGTGCTGCTGGTCGCATGCAGCAAGGTCAATCAGGAAAACTACTCGAAGCTTTCGGCCGGCATGGCCAAAGGCGAAGTCGAAACATTGCTCGGCAAACCGACTGATTGCTCGGGCGCACTCGGCATGTCCAGTTGCACCTGGGGCGACAAGAACAGCTTTATCAGCGTGCAGTACGCCGGTGACAAAGTGCTGATGTTTTCCGGCCAAGGCCTGAAGTAAACCGGGGCTACGCGCCCACGGGAGAAGAAAAATGAAGCGGTTGTTGATACTCCTTTTTGCCGGCCTGGTATTGGCCGGCTGCGCCACGCACGGTGAAGATCCGCTGGCGCCGAAAACTGTCCACAGCGTCAATCTCAAGCGTTATCAGGGCACCTGGTATGAGCTGGCGCGTTTGCCGATGTACTTCCAGCGCAACTGCGCGCAATCCGAAGCCCATTACAGCCTCAAGGTCGACGGCAACATCGACGTGCTGAATCGTTGCCTGACGCCGCAGTGGGAATGGGAAGAGGCCAAAGGCACGGCTTATCCACAGGTGCCGGGCAAGACCGACAAGTTGTGGGTCGAGTTCGATACGTGGTTCTCGCGTTTGATTCCGGGTGTGGCGAAGGGTGAATATTGGGTGTTGTACGTCAGCGATGACTACAAGACCGCCATCGTCGGCGACCCGAGTCGCAAGTACTTGTGGCTGTTGTCGCGTACCCCGACCGTCAACGGTGTGGTGCGTGAAGAACTGCTGAGCAAGGCACGGCAGCAGGGTTACGACACGACGCGGTTGATCTGGCGAGCGTCGGATCGGCAGATGGCCAAGACTTCAAATTAAGGAACACCGAGAAATCAATGTGGGAGCCAGCCTGCTGGCGATAGCGGCGTATCAGTCAAAAATATTGTCGACTGATATGCCCTCATCGCCAGCAGGCTGGCTCCTACAGTTGGTTGTGTATCAGCCAAGGAGTTCGCGCAGGACCTGGGTGAAGTCGCGTGCACTTTGTTCCTCTCCGGCATGGCGTCCGTCGCGCACAACCCACTGGCCGTTTACCAGCACATCACGCACCTGACGATCCCCCCCGGCAAACAACCAGCGATTCAAAATTCCGTCGCCACTCGCCGTGGCCAGGTACGGATCATTGCCATCGAGCACAATCCAGTCCGCCCGCTTGCCCACTTCCAGCGCACCAATGGGTTGCCCCAATGCCTGCGCGCCGCCATCCAGCGCGGCGTCATACAGGGTGCGGCCGACCATCGGCTGCTCCGCGCCATACAAACGATTACGCCGCTGATCGCGCAGACGCTGACCGTATTCCAGCCAGCGCAATTCCTCGACCACGCTCAGTGACACATGGCTGTCGGAACCGATGCCCATGCGTCCGCCCTGCGCGAGAAAATCCACCGCCGGGAAAATCCCGTCGCCAAGGTTGGCTTCAGTGGTCAGGCACAGCCCGGCGATGGCGCGACTCTTGGCCATCAGCGTGACTTCTTCGGCGTTGGCATGAGTCGCATGCACCAGGCACCAGCGCTGATCGACGTCGGCGTTTTCATACAGCCATTGCAGCGGGCGACGGCCGCTCCAGCTCAGGCAGTCATCGACTTCCTTTTGCTGCTCGGCGATGTGGATGTGCACCGGGCATTGCTTGTCGCTGGCAGCCAGCACTTCGCTGATCTGTTGTGGCGTGACGGCGCGCAGCGAGTGGAAACACAGGCCCAGCGATTGCGCTTTTTGCCGAGCCAGCAATGGCTGCAAACGTGATTGCAGTTTCAGGTAGTTTTCGGTGCTGTTGATGAACCGGCGCTGGCCTTCGTTTGGCGTTTGGCCGCCGAAACCCGAGTGGCTGTAGAGCACTGGCAACAAGGTCAGACCGATACCGGCGCTGCTGGCCGCGTGGCTGATTTGCAGGGCCAGTTCGGCCGGGTCGGCGTACGGCTGGCCGTTGTTGTCGTGATGCACATAGTGAAACTCGGCAACCGAGGTGTAACCGGCCTTGAGCATTTCGATGTACAGCTGACGGGCGATGACGCCGAGTTGTTCCGGACTGATTTTTCCGACCAGTCGGTACATCAGATCGCGCCAGGTCCAGAAGCTGTCATTCGGATTGCCAGCGACTTCGGCCAGACCAGCCATCGCGCGCTGGAACGCATGGGAGTGCAGATTCGGCATTCCCGGCAGCAACGGCCCGCTCAGTCGTTCGGCGCCGTCTGCGGTGGAATCGGCCTGGATATGGGTCAGCACGCCATCGGCGCTGACCTCAAGACGTACATCATTGGCCCATCCGTTAGGCAGCAGCGCGCGTTCGGCAAAGAAGGCGGACATGGTTCAGCACCCCATCGTGTGTTATTTGTATATACATATACAGACGTTTGCCTGCCCGGTAAACTCCGGCAAGCTAGCAACCTTCATCAAATGAACAGGGATCAACCGTGCCGACTCCGCCTCCAGTCTCTCCGTTGGCCGCGAACCTGGGCGACAGTCCGGCGCCCTTGTACGCCCGCGTCAAACAGATGATCACTCAGCAGATCGACAGTGGTAACTGGCCGCCGCACTACCGCGTGCCGTCGGAAAGTGAACTGGTCAATCAGCTCGGTTTCAGCCGCATGACCATCAACCGTGCGCTGCGTGAAATGACCGCCGACGGTCTGTTGGTGCGCATGCAAGGCGTTGGTACGTTTGTCGCCGAACCGAAGAGCCAGTCTGCGCTGTTCGAAGTGCACAACATCGCTGATGAAATCGCCTCGCGTGGCCATCGTCACACCTGTCAGGTCATCACTCTTGAAGAAGAGGCCGCAGGCTCCGAGCGGGCGCTGGCGCTGGATATGCGTGAAGGGCAGAAGGTCTTTCACTCGCTGATCGTGCATTTCGAAAACGATATTCCGGTGCAAATCGAAGACCGTTTCGTCAACGCACTGGTGGCCCCCGAATACCTTAAGCAGGATTTCACCCTGCAAACGCCGTACGCCTATTTGAACCAGGTGGCGCCGCTGACCGAAGGCGAACACGTGGTTGAAGCGATCCTCGCCGAGCCGTCGGAGTGCAAGTTGCTGCAGATCGAAAAAGGCGAGCCGTGCCTGTTGATCCGTCGCCGTACGTGGTCGGGCCGTCAACCGGTGACCGCTGCGCGCTTGATTCACCCCGGTTCCCGTCATCGTCTGGAAGGACGGTTCCATAAATAGAGAGCACAAATGAGTGGTTTGAAGGTTTTACGCGCCGAAGGCTACCCGCGCATGCCGTGGAAAAACGGCGGCGGCAGCACTGAAGAAATCACCCGTGATGCCGGTGCCGGTCTTGACGGATTTGGCTGGCGCTTGTCGATTGCCGACATTGCCGAGTCGGGCGGTTTCTCAAGCTTCACCGGTTATCAGCGAGTGATCACCGTGTTGCAAGGCGACGGCATGACCTTGTGCGTCGATGGCGACGACACGCGGCCGCTGTTACCCCTCGACCCGTTCGCTTTCAGCGGCGAAAGCCAGGTGTCGTGCACCTTGCTCGGCGGGGCGATTCGCGACTTCAACCTGATCTACGCACCACAACGCTATAGCGCACGTTTGCAGTGGCTGGATGGCGATCAGCGGTTCTTCACTTCGGCGGGCACGGTGCTGGTTTTCAGTGTCAGTGAACTGCTGGAAGTGCAGGTCGGCGAGAACATATCGCAACTTGGCCGATACGATTGCCTGCAACTCGACGGTAACAGCGGGCTGGTTGAAGTCTCTACCAACTCCGCATGTTGCGTGATCGAACTCCTCCAGAACTGAACAAAACCCTGTGGCGAGGGGATTTATCCCCGTTGGGGCGCGAAGCGGCCCCTTTCCCCGAATAAAAGAAAGGTGTGCTGCGCAGCCCAACGGGGATAAATCCCCTCGCCACAAAAGCATTCACACTTCCTGTTTCCACCAGCGCACCAACTTGTTACCGAACGCCCCAGCGTGGCGCAAAACCGCGCTCCAGTGACAACCTTCACTTCCCGAAAAAATCTCCGCAAAAAATTTCATCAACGCCAGATCCCTTGATTCAGGCGCTCTCCAGCCGTGTCCGCAATCTTTCTTGAACACCCATCCAGCAAGTTGGCCGCTTGATTGCATATGCTTGTATGTACAAGTAAAGACGTATGCGTATGAGTCGCTAGAGACTCCCCGCAACGTCCACTGATTCGCTTGTAGCGCAACGACGCGCACAAGCTTGCTCGCCCACTGCCAGGGTTGGTTTGGATTGATTGCCGAGGAGTGTTTTTTCGTGACTAAGCCTACTAAGTACCGTGACATCGAGATCCGTGCCGCACGCGGTAACAAGCTGACCGCCAAGAGCTGGCTGACCGAAGCGCCGCTGCGCATGTTGATGAACAACCTCGACCCGGAAGTCGCCGAGAACCCAAAAGAATTGGTGGTCTACGGTGGCATCGGTCGCGCTGCGCGTAACTGGGAATGCTACGACAAGATCGTCGAGAGCCTGACCAACCTGAATGACGACGAAACCCTGCTGGTGCAATCCGGCAAGCCGGTCGGCGTATTCAAGACCCACAGCAACGCCCCGCGCGTGCTGATTGCCAACTCCAACCTGGTGCCGCACTGGGCGAGCTGGGAACACTTCAACGAACTCGACGCCAAAGGTCTGGCCATGTACGGCCAGATGACCGCCGGCAGCTGGATCTACATCGGTAGCCAGGGCATCGTTCAAGGCACCTACGAAACCTTCGTTGAAGCCGGTCGCCAGCACTACAACGACAACCTGACCGGCAAGTGGGTCCTGACCGCCGGTCTCGGCGGCATGGGCGGCGCTCAGCCATTGGCTGCCACCCTGGCCGGTGCTTGCTCGCTGAACATTGAATGCCAGCAGGTCAGCATCGATTTCCGCCTGAAAAGTCGTTACGTCGATGAGCAAGCCAAAGACCTCGACGACGCACTGGCACGTATCGCCAAATACACCAAAGAAGGCAAGGCAATCTCCATCGCCCTGCTCGGTAACGCGGCTGAAATCCTCCCGGAACTGGTCAAGCGCGGCGTACGCCCGGACATGGTTACCGACCAGACCAGCGCCCACGATCCACTGAACGGCTACCTGCCAGCCGGCTGGACCTGGGACGAATACCGCGCTCGCGCCAAGACCGAGCCGGCTGCCGTGATCAAAGCCGCCAAGCAATCGATGGCGGTACACGTCAAAGCGATGCTGGAGTTCCAGAAGCAAGGCATTCCGACCTTCGACTACGGCAACAACATCCGTCAGATGGCCCAGGAAGAAGGCGTCGAGAACGCGTTCGACTTCCCGGGTTTCGTACCGGCTTACATCCGTCCACTGTTCTGCCGTGGCATCGGCCCGTTCCGCTGGGCGGCGCTGTCGGGTGATCCACAAGACATTTACAAAACCGACGCCAAGGTCAAAGAGCTGATCCCGGACGACGCGCACCTGCACAACTGGCTGGACATGGCTCGCGAGCGCATCAGCTTCCAGGGTCTGCCGGCACGTATCTGCTGGGTTGGCCTGGGTCTGCGCGCCAAGCTCGGTCTGGCGTTCAACGAAATGGTGCGCAGCGGGGAGCTGTCGGCGCCAATCGTGATCGGTCGCGACCACCTCGACTCCGGCTCGGTAGCCAGCCCGAACCGCGAAACCGAATCGATGCAGGACGGTTCCGACGCTGTGTCCGACTGGCCACTGCTCAACGCTCTGCTGAACACCGCGAGCGGCGCGACCTGGGTTTCGCTGCACCACGGCGGCGGCGTCGGCATGGGCTTCTCGCAGCACTCGGGCATGGTGATTGTCTGCGACGGTACTGACGAAGCGGCCGAGCGCATCGCTCGCGTCCTGCATAACGACCCGGCGACGGGCGTGATGCGCCACGCCGATGCCGGTTATCAGATCGCCATTGATTGCGCCAAGGAGCAGGGCCTGAACCTGCCGATGATCACCGGCGGCAAGTAACACAAATCCCTGTGGGAGCTGGCTTGCCAGCGATAGCGGTGGCACTGCTGGCATTGATGTTGGACGTACCGACGTCATCGCTGGCAAGCCAGCTCCCACAAGGGTTCGAGTAAGCCCGACAGAACAATTAAAACAATCCACAGAGGTTGAATCATGGCTGTTAACACCGATCGTGCAAGCAACAAACCGTTGATCGAAAAGCGTTCGATCGACTACATCCCGGAAGCGGAAAGACACGGTCGTCTGTTGAGCCAGTTCACCCTGTGGATGGGTGCCAATCTGCAAATCACCGCGATTGTCACCGGGGCTTTGGCCGTGGTGCTGGGCGGTGATGTGTTCTGGTCGTTGATCGGTCTGTTGATCGGGCAACTGCTGGGCGGCGGCGTGATGGCGCTGCATGCGGCGCAAGGGCCGAAGCTTGGCCTGCCGCAGATGATTTCCAGCCGCGTGCAGTTCGGCGTTTATGGCGCGGCGATCCCTATCGTGCTGGTGTGCCTGATGTATCTGGGTTTCACCGCAACCGGTACGGTGCTTTCCGGTCAGGCGCTGGGCCAGTTGTTTGGCGTGACTGACACCGTCGGTATCCTGATTTTCGCCAGTGTCATTGTGCTGGTGACGGTGCTCGGTTATCGGGTGATCCACTGGATCGGCCGTGTCGCCAGCGTCATTGGCGTGATTGCCTTTGTTTACCTGTTCAGCCGTCTGCTGAGCCAGGTTGATGTCGGCGCACTCCTGCAAATTCGCCACTTCAGCTGGAGCAGTTTTCTGCTGGCGGTGTCGCTCGCAGCCTCCTGGCAGATCGCCTTCGGCCCATACGTGGCGGACTATTCGCGCTACTTGCCGAGCAAGACCTCTGCGGTGAAAACCTTCTTCGCTGCGGGTGCCGGCTCGGTCATCGGCGCACAGGTGGCGATGATTCTTGGCGTGTTCGCCGCCGCTTCGTCCAACGGCCAATTCGCCGGTCATGAAGTCGCCTACATCGTTGGTCTGGGCGGTACCGGTGCCACCGCCGCGCTGCTGTATTTCAGCATCGCGTTCGGCAAGGTCACCATCTCGACGCTGAACTCCTACGGCAGCTTCATGTGCATCGCGACCATCATCAGCGGCTTCCGTGGCCACCTGACGGTCACGCGCCTGCAGCGTCTGGTGTTTGTGCTGGTCATCGTCGGCACCGCAACACTGATCGCGTTGCTCGGTCAGCACTCGTTCCTCGGTGCGTTCAAGTCTTTCATCCTGTTCCTGCTCGCATTCTTCACTCCATGGAGCGCGATCAACCTGGTCGATTACTACTGCATCACCCGCGAGCGCTATGACGTGCCGGCTCTGGCCGATCCGAAAGGTCGCTACGGCCGCTGGAACATGCTCGGGATCAGCGTTTATGTGTTCGGTGTGCTGGTGCAACTGCCGTTCATCTCCACCAAGTTCTACACCGGCCCGCTGGTGGCTGCCCTCGGTGATGTCGATATCTCGTGGATCATCGGTCTGGTGCTGCCGGCCGTCGTTTATTACCTGTGCGCGAAAAAATGGCACAGCGCTGTACCTGATCACCTGATTCTGCCGGTCGAGCAGGACAGCGTTGTAGAGACCAACAAAAGCGGGGCCGCTCGCGCTGCAGCGCAGGCCTGATTGGACGTGGACAGGGCTGGATGCCTCTTGACTGCCGTAAGCCCAATTCATGATTAGGAGCGTCGTAACAATGAAATCGAACAAGACCCTGCTGACCGCACTGCTTTCGATGGGCCTGCTCGCCAGTGCCGGTGCCACTCAGGCTGCCGGCTGGTGCGAATCCGGCAAACCGGTGAAATTCGCCGGCCTGAACTGGGAAAGCGGCATGCTGCTGACTGACGTGCTGCAACTGGTGCTGGAGAAAGGTTACGACTGCAAGACCGACAGCCTGCCGGGCAACTCCATCACCATGGAAAACGCCCTGAGCAGCAACGACATTCAAGTGTTTGCCGAAGAGTGGGTCGGCCGCAGCGAAGTCTGGAACAAGGCCGAGAAGGCCGGCAAAGTGATCGGCGTCGGTGCCCCGGTGGTGGGTGCGGTCGAAGGCTGGTACGTGCCGCGTTACGTGATCGAAGGCGACGCCAAGCGCAAGCTTGAGCCGAAAGCCCCGGATCTGAAAAACATCGCTGATCTGGCCAAGTATTCCGCCGTGTTCAAGGATGCCGAAGAGCCGTCGAAAGGCCGTTTCTACAACTGTCCGGCCGGCTGGACCTGCGAGCTCGACAACAGCGAAATGCTGAAAAGCTATGGTCTGGAAAACAGCTACACCAACTTCCGCCCGGGCACCGGCCCGGCGCTGGATGCGGCCGTGCTGTCGAGCTACAAGCGTGGCGAGCCGATCCTGTTCTACTACTGGTCGCCAACCCCGCTGATGGGCCAGGTCGATCTGGTCAAGCTTGAAGAGAAACCGGGCGTCGACAAGAGCGTGAGCATCAAGGTCGGCCTGTCGAAGACTTTCCACGAACAGGCGCCGGAACTGGTCGCCGTGCTGGAAAAGGTCAACCTGCCAATCGATCTGCTGAACCAGAACCTGGGACGCATGGCGAAGGAACGTATCGAATCGCCGAAACTGGCGAAAATCTTCCTCAAGGAACATCCTGAAGTCTGGCATGCGTGGGTCAGTGAAGACGCAGCCAAGAAAATCGACGCGGCGCTGTAGGTCGATACCTCCCGGTCAACCGCGAGGCTGGCCGGGATGATCGCCGTATTCGCAGGATTGAGATTTCTGATTGAGAGCCGCTTATGTTTCCCGAAAGCTTTACCTTTTCCATCGCTGACTGGGTCAACGGTTGGGTCGATTCGCTGGTCACCAACTACGGCGATGTGTTCCGCCACATCTCCGACACTCTGTTGTGGGCCATCGTCAATCTCGAAGGCCTGCTGCGTGCGGCGCCATGGTGGTTGATGCTGGCAATCGTTGGCGGCGTGGCCTGGCATGCGACGCGCAAAGTCGTCACCACTGCGGTGATCGTCGGTCTGCTGTTCCTGGTCGGCGCCGTCGGCCTGTGGGACAAGCTGATGCAGACGCTGGCGCTGATGATGGTAGCAACGATCATTTCGGTGTTGATCGGCATCCCGCTGGGGATTCTCTCGGCGCGCAGCAATCGCCTGCGTTCGGTGCTGATGCCGTTGCTCGACATCATGCAGACCATGCCGAGTTTCGTGTACTTGATCCCGGTGCTGATGCTGTTCGGTCTGGGCAAGGTGCCGGCGATTTTCGCCACGGTGATCTACGCTGCGCCGCCACTGATTCGTCTGACCGATCTGGGCATTCGTCAGGTTGACGGTGAAGTGATGGAAGCGATCAACGCGTTCGGTGCCAACCGCTGGCAGCAACTGTTCGGCGTGCAACTGCCGCTGGCCCTGCCGAGCATCATGGCCGGGATCAACCAGACCACCATGATGGCCCTGTCGATGGTGGTAATCGCCTCGATGATCGGTGCCCGTGGCCTTGGTGAAGACGTGCTGGTGGGGATTCAGACCCTCAACGTCGGACGTGGTCTTGAGGCCGGTCTGGCGATCGTGATTCTCGCAGTGGTCATCGACCGCATTACTCAGGCATACGGTCGTCCACGGCATGAGGTGAGCAAATGAACAACGCAACCGTGAGCAAGATCGAAGTCAAAAACGTCTTCAAGATTTTCGGCAACCGTGCCAAGGATGCACTGGCCATGGTCGGTCAGGGTAAGACCAAGGATCAGGTGCTGAGCGAGACCGGTTGCGTGGTCGGGGTCAACGACTTGTCGCTGAGCATCGGTACCGGCGAGATCTTCGTGATCATGGGCCTGTCCGGCTCCGGCAAGTCGACGCTGGTGCGCCACTTCAATCGCCTGATCGACCCGACCAGCGGCGCGATCCTGGTCGACGGCGTGGACATCCTGCAATACGACATGGACGCCCTGCGCGAATTTCGCAGGCACAAGATCAGCATGGTGTTCCAGAGCTTCGGCCTGCTGCCGCACAAGACCGTGCTGGACAACGTCGCTTACGGCTTGAAAGTGCGCGGCGAGAGCAAGCAAGTGTGCTCTGAGCGTGCGCTGCACTGGATCAACACCGTGGGCCTCAAAGGCTACGAAAACAAATACCCGCACCAGCTCTCCGGCGGCATGCGTCAGCGTGTGGGCCTGGCCCGGGCCTTGGCGGCGGACACCGACATCATCCTCATGGATGAGGCGTTCAGCGCCCTCGATCCGCTGATCCGCGCCGAGATGCAGGATCAGTTGCTGGAGCTGCAAAAGACTCTGCACAAGACCATCGTCTTCATCACCCACGACCTCGACGAAGCCGTGCGCATCGGCAACCGTATTGCGATCCTCAAGGATGGCCGGTTGATCCAGGTCGGCACGCCACGCGAGATTCTGCATTCGCCGGCGGATGAGTATGTCGACCGGTTCGTGCAGCGGCGGGCTGCGGTGGTTTGATCTGAGTTATGCAGTGCATTGACTGACCCCATCGCTGGCAAGCCAGCTCCCACAAGGATTGTGTGAGCGCCAAGATCCCTGTGGGAGCTGGCTTGCCAGCGATGAGGCCAGTGAAGTTGCATCAATATTACGGTTGAGGTTTTAGATGTCCCAGGCTGAAAAAGTAGTGATCACAGGCGACCACCTGCGCTGGCAGGACGTGGTCGCCGTTGCCCGTGATGGCGCGGTGCTCGAACTGTCGAGCGAGACCTGGGCGCGCATCGAAAATGCTCAGGCCATCGTCCAGCGCATTGTCGCCAGCGGCGAGCGCGCCTATGGCGTCAACACCGGTCTGGGCGGCTTGTCCAACGTCTCGCTGAAAGACGAGCAACTCAGCCAGTTGTCGCGCAACACCTTGCTCAGCCATGCCTGCGGCGTTGGTCCGGTATTGGCCGACGAGCAAACCCGCGCGATCATCTGTACGGCAATTCGTAACTACAGCCACGGCAAATCCGGCCTGCATCGCCGGGTGGTCGAAGCACTGCTGGCGCTGCTCAATCGCGGCATCACCCCGCAGGTTCCAGCGCAAGGCTCGGTGGGCTATCTGACCCACATGGCGCACATCGGCATCACACTGCTCGGCGTCGGCAATGTCAGCTATCGCGGGCAGATCGTCTCGGCGCAACAGGCCTTGGCTGAAGAGGGTTTGCAGCCGGTGCAACTCGGCGCCAAGGACGGTTTGTGTCTGGTCAACGGCACGCCGTGCATGACCGGCCTCAGCTGTCTGGCGATTGCCGATGCCACGCGGCTGGTGCAATGGGCCGATGTCATCGGCGCCATGAGTTTCGAAGCGCAGCGTGGGCAAATCGATGCGTTCGATGCCGAGATCATCGCGCTCAAGCCACACCCGGGCATGCAGCAGGTGGGCGTCAATTTGCGCGGCTTGCTCGACGGCAGCGAAGTGATCGCCTCAAGCAAAGGCATTCGCACCCAGGATGCGTTGAGCATCCGTTCGATTCCGCAGGTGCACGGCGCGGCGCGGGATCAACTCGCACACGCGATCAAACAGGTCGAAGCCGAGCTTAACGGCTGCACCGATAACCCGTTGCTGCTGGGCACACCGGACAATTTCCGGGTGATGTCGCAAGCCAACCCGCACGGCCAGTCCGTGGCAATGGCAGCGGATCTGCTGGCGATTGCCATGGCCGAAATCGGCTCGATTGCCGAGCGTCGCCTCGATCGTCTGGTCAACCCGCACGTCAGCGGTCTGCCGGCGTTTCTGGTAGCCAATCCGGGGGTGAACTCCGGGATGATGATCGTGCAATACGTCGCCGCCTCGTTGTGCGCCGAAAATCGCCAGTTGGCGCAACCGGCCGTGCTCGATAACTACATCACTTCCGGTTTGCAGGAAGACCATTTGAGCATGGGCACCAACGCTGCACTGAAGCTGCACCGGGCGCTGGAAAACTGTACGCAGATCCTCGCCATCGAGTATCTGCTGGCGGCCCAGGCTTTCGAATTTTTGAAAGAACAACGCTTCGGCGCGGGTACCGATATCGCGTGGCGACTGCTGCGTGAAAAAGTCCCGGCCTACGATCAGGATCGCTGGCTGGCGCCGGATATCGCCGCCGCCGCTAGCGTATTGAAAGACGCGAATCTGCTGCACAACGTTCTACCGAATCTGCACTGACAAATACCCACGCCAGCGTGCCAAGGCGCGGCTCCCCAAAAGGCGAGACGCGACGGACAACGGACATCTCCGGAGCGTCTGGCGAGTTAACAAGAAAACTCTCAAAAGGAGCACAAAATGACTGCGCTGAACCTGATTCCCGGCCAACTGAGCCTGGCCCAACTGCGTGAGATTTATCAGAACCCGGTCAAGCTGAGCCTCGACAACAGCGCTTCCGCGCAGATCGAAGCCAGCGTCGCCTGCGTTGAGCAGATTCTCGCCGAGAACCGCACCGCTTACGGCATCAACACCGGTTTCGGCCTGCTGGCTTCGACCCGCATCGCCAGCGAAGACCTGGAAAACCTCCAGCGTTCGCTGGTGTTGTCCCACGCCGCTGGCGTCGGCCAGCCGATCAGCGATGCGCTGGTGCGTCTGGTCATGGTGCTCAAGGTCAACAGCCTCAGCCGTGGTTTCTCCGGCATTCGCCGGGTGGTGATCGACGCGCTGATTGCACTGATTAACGCCGAGGTTTACCCGCACATTCCGTTGAAAGGTTCGGTCGGTGCTTCCGGCGACCTCGCACCGCTGGCGCACATGTCGCTGGTGCTGCTGGGCGAGGGCAAGGCGCGTTACAAGGGCGAGTGGATGGAGGCGACCGAAGCGTTGAAAATCGCCGGTCTGACGCCGCTGACACTGGCTGCCAAAGAAGGTTTGGCGCTGCTCAACGGCACACAGGTTTCCACCGCGTTTGCTCTGCGTGGCCTGTTTGAAGGTGAAGATTTGTTTGCCGGCGCGCTGGCGCTGGGCGGTCTGACCGTTGAAGCGGTGCTCGGCTCGCGTTCGCCATTCGATGCGCGCATTCATGCCGCTCGTGGGCAGAAAGGCCAGATCGATGCCGCCGCTGCTTACCGCGATCTGCTCGGTGAGCGTAGCGAAGTCTCCGACTCGCACCAGAATTGCGAGAAGGTTCAGGACCCGTACTCCCTGCGCTGCCAGCCACAAGTCATGGGCGCCTGCCTGACCCAGTTCCGTCAGGCCGCCGAAGTGCTGGCCGTCGAAGCCAACGCGGTGTCCGACAACCCGTTGGTATTCGCTGCTGAAGGCGACGTGATTTCCGGCGGTAACTTCCACGCTGAACCCGTCGCCATGGCCGCTGACAACATGGCGCTGGCGATCGCTGAAATCGGCTCGCTGAGCGAACGCCGCATCTCGCTGATGATGGACAAGCACATGTCGCAACTGCCGCCGTTCCTGGTGGCGAATGGCGGGGTGAACTCCGGTTTCATGATCGCGCAAGTGACCGCAGCTGCACTGGCCAGCGAGAACAAGGCCTTGTCCCATCCGCATTCGGTGGACAGCCTGCCGACCTCGGCCAACCAGGAAGACCACGTCTCCATGGCGCCTGCTGCCGGCAAACGCCTGTGGGAAATGGCCGAAAACACTCGCGGGATTCTCGCGGTGGAATGGCTGGCGGCGGCTCAGGGTCTGGACCTGCGCAATGGTCTGAAGACTTCGGTGAAACTGGAACAGGCGCGGGCGATTCTGCGCAAGGAAGTAGCGTTCTATGAGAAGGACCGGTTCTTTGCGCCGGACATCATTGCCGCGACTGATCTGCTGGCCTCGCGCTGCCTGACTGAACTGATTCCAGCCAAGCTTTTGCCTAGCCTGTGATGGACTCATCGCCAGCAGGCTGGCTCCCACAGGGGTATGTTTTCCAAGTGTGGGAGCCAGCCTGCTGGCGATTCGATTTTGAATACTGTGGAGACTAAGGGATGAAAACCCTCTGGCAACACTGCCACGTCGCAACCATGGCGCAAGGCGTCTACTCGATCATCGAGGATGCGGCCATCGTGACGTCCGGTGCGCATATCGAGTGGATCGGCCCGCGCCATCTTCTGCCTTCCGGCGAATATCCGGCGGTCAATGATCTGCAAGGCGCGTGGGTCACCCCCGGCCTGATCGACTGCCACACCCACACGGTGTTCGGCGGCAACCGCAGCGGCGAATTCGAAAAACGCCTGCAAGGTGTCAGCTACGCGGAAATTGCTGCAGCCGGTGGTGGCATCGCCAGCACCGTACGCGCCACCCGTGAAGCCACTGAAGACGAACTGTTCGCCAGCGCCGCCAAACGCCTGAAAAGCCTGATGCGCGACGGTGTGACCACGGTCGAAATGAAATCCGGTTACGGCCTCGATCTGGCCAACGAACGCAAGATCCTGCGGGTCATCCGTCGCCTCGCCGCTGAACTGCCGATCAGCGTGCGCAGCACCTGTCTGGCGGCTCACGCGCTGCCGCCTGAATACAAGGATCGCGCTGACGATTACATCGAGCACATCTGCGCCGAAATGCTGCCATCGCTGGCGGCTGAAGGGCTGGTCGATGCCGTGGATGCGTTCTGTGAATACCTGGCGTTCTCGCCAGAGCAGGTTGAGCGGGTGTTCATCGCCGCACAGCAACTCGGTTTGCCGGTGAAATTGCACGCTGAACAATTGTCCTCGTTACACGGCTCCAGTCTGGCGGCGCGTTACCACGCGTTGTCGGCTGATCATCTGGAGTTCATGGACGAGGAGGACGCCATCGCCATGGCCGCATCCGACACCGTCGCGGTGCTGCTGCCGGGTGCGTTCTACTTCCTGCGCGAAACCCAATTGCCGCCGATGGATGCGCTGCGCAAGCACAAGGTGAAAATCGCCATCGCCAGCGACCTCAACCCCGGCACCTCGCCGGCGCTGTCGTTGCGCCTGATGCTGAATATGGCCTGCACCTGTTTCCGCATGACCCCGGAAGAAGCCCTGGCTGGCGCGACCATTCACGCCGCGCAAGCGTTGGGCATGGCCGAGACTCACGGGTCGCTGGAAGTCGGCAAGGTCGCGGATTTTGTCGCTTGGCAAATCGACCGCCCGGCGGATCTGGCGTACTGGCTCGGTGGTGATCTGGACAAACGCGTCGTGCGTCACGGCGTTGAATCAAGTCTGTAGGAGAGCGGTTGTGGATAAGGTTCTGAACTTCAAACAAGGTCGCGTACCGCTGCTGATCAGCATGCCCCACGCCGGCACTCGTCTGACCCCGATTGTCGAGGCCGGGCTGATCCCCGACGCGAAAAGCCTGCCGGACACCGATTGGCATATTCCGCAGCTGTACGACTTCGCAGAAGAACTGGGCGCCAGTACGCTCGCGGCCGAATATTCGCGGTTTGTCATCGACCTCAACCGTCCGTCCGATGACAAACCGCTGTACGCAGGCGCTACCACCGGCCTGTATCCGGCGACGCTGTTCGATGGCATTCCGCTGTTTCGCGAAGGGCACGAACCGTCGAAAGAGGAGCGTGCGACGTATCTGCAACAGATCTGGACGCCGTACCACCGCACCTTGCAGCAAGAGCTGGCGAGGTTGAAGGCCGAGTTCGGTTACGCGTTGCTGTTCGATGCGCATTCGATCCGCTCGATCATCCCGCACCTGTTCGACGGCAAGCTGCCGGACTTCAACCTCGGTACCTTCAATGGCGCCAGTTGCGATCCACAACTGGCCACGCAACTGGAAGCGATCTGCGCCCGCCACGGCGACTACAGCCACGTGCTGAACGGACGCTTCAAGGGCGGTCACATCACCCGGCATTACGGCAATCCGGCGCAGAACATCCATGCAGTGCAACTGGAACTGGGGCAGTGCACTTACATGGAAGAGTTCGAACCGTTCCGCTACCGCGCCGATCTGGCGGAGCCTACGCGGGTGGTGCTCAAGGAATTGCTGCAAGGCTTCCTGGCCTGGGGCGAAAAACACTACGCGCAATAACGTCAGGCACATACCTCCTGTAGGAGTGAGCCTGCTCGCGAAAGCGGAATGTCAGTCGCTGAAGTGTTGACTGAACAACCGCAATCGCGAGCAGGCTCACTCCTACAGGTGCGGTGTTCACTTTGGGTCGCCACCGTGCAAAACACGGTCGCCACAGTTCGCTTTTGCCGCTCGACGGCTGGGTAATGTTTCGGCCACGGTGCGCAGACACCGATCCGACAATAATCCGCTGCCGCTCGAGACCGCTCCCGATGACAAGACCGATAACCCAGTTGTTAGCGCGTTGTGCGTTGATCCTCTCCGGCAGTGCGCTGCTCAGCGCCGGCGCCATGGCCAGTGACGACGCGTCCTGCAAAACCGTACGCATGGGCGTGGTCAACTGGACCGACGTCATCGCCACCAGCGGCATGGCCGATGTACTGCTCAACGGCCTCGGCTATGAAAGCAAGCAGACCAGCGCCGTGCAGCAGATCATCTTCGCCGGCATCCGCGACAAGCGCCTGGACATCTTCCTCGGTTACTGGAAACCGGCGATGGACAACAACATCGCGCCATTCCTCGCCGCCAATCAACTCAAAGTCATGCCCAAGCCCAGTCTGGCCGATGCTCAGGCGACCCTCGCGGTGCCGGAATATGTTGCGGCGGCGGGGCTGAAAACCTTTGCCGATATCGCGAAATTCAAGGATCAACTCGGCGGCAAGATCTACGGGATCGAGCCGGGCAGCGGTGCCAACACCACGATCAAAACCATGATCGAGACCAATCACTTTGGCCTAAAGGACTTCAAAATTATCGAGTCCGGTGAGGCCGGGATGCTCGCCGCCGTGCAGCGGGCGGTGAACCGCAAGGAATTCGTGGTGTTCGTCGGCTGGACCCCGCACCCGATGAACATCAACATGAAGATCACCTACCTGACCGGTAGCGAAGACGTCTACGGCCCGAACGAAGGTGCCGCGACAGTCTCGACCGTGACCGCGCCGGATTACGCCGAACGCTGCCCGAACGTTTACCGCTTGCTGGGAAACCTGAGCTTTACCGCCGCGCAGGAAAGCCAGTTGATGGTGCCGATCATGGAGCGCAAGACGCCTCAGGAAGTGGCGAAGGCCTGGCTGCGTGAGCATCCCGAAGATCTGCAGCGCTGGCTGGCGGGTGTCAGCAGCGTGGATGGCAAGGACGGCGTAGCGACGGTGCAGGCCAGCCTGAAAAACTGACACCTGAATGTTCCGGATCACCAACCACACATTGTGGCGAGGGGATTTATCCCCGTTGAGTCGCGTAGCGGCCCCTCTCTTGCGTGAAGAGCAGCGGGACTGCTGCGCAGTCCAACGGGGATAAATCCCCTCGCCACGGTACTGAGTCATCTAAAAGATTTTGTTCAAGCCGAGGGCTTATGGCTCCCTACCGACTTTCAGCGTCAATGGCGGCATTTGTCGCCAGGACGCTCAGTTTCAGCAGCGATGACAGCAGCCTCGTCGGCCTGCGTCGCGGCTACGATGAAATGTGCCGCGCCTTCACGCCGCAGCCGCCGGTCGGACTTGAGGTGGTGAACTTCCAATTAAGCGGCGTCGCTGTCCGTTCCTACCGTCCGCCGATACAGCCTGCATCCAGCGGCTGGCCGTGCGTGCTGTACCTCCACGGTGGCGGTTGGGTGGTCGGCGGCCTCGACTCCCACGACTTCATTTGCTTCGAGCTGGCCATGGCGTTGGGGGCGATGGTGGTCGCAGTGGATTACCGCTTGGCACCCGAAAATCCATTCCCCGCCGGTTTCGAAGATTGCCTGAGCGTCTGGCGCGCCTTGCGCAGTGGGTTGTTCTGGTTTGATCCAGAAAAAATGCTGGTGGCAGGCGACAGCGCCGGGGGCAATCTCGCGGCCGCGTTATGTCTGGCCCTGCGCGATGCCGGCGAACCGCTGCCGAGCGCGCAAGTTCTGATCTATCCCGGCCTCGGCAGTGACGAGCATTTGCCGTCACGCAGCGAATGCGCCGACGCGCCGCTACTCAGCAGTAGCGACGTCGATTGTTATCACGCGTTGTATCTGCGCGGCAGCGCTGAACCCGACGCCTATGCAATGCCATTGCTCGCCGAAGATTTCACCGGATTACCTCCGGCATTCATTGCTGTGGCGCAATTCGATCCGCTACGTGATGACGGCGTGCGCTACGCCGAACGTCTGACAGACGCGACGCTTTATTACGGCGAAGGATTGGTACACGGCTGTTTAAGGGCGCGCGGACAGGTCGCCGAGGTCGATCGCCTCTACGAAAACCTGCTCGGGTTTATGGCTGACAAATTGTGACTGCGCTGGAGCATGCTCATTGACGTAAATCGGGTTTATGATGCCGGACGGCAGAATAATAGATGTCCCCCCAGGGATGACCTCGACCCCTTACGGAGCGCGCAATGCAGACTTTGTTTCCGCAGATCAAACCCCATGCCCGGCACGATCTGGCTGTCGATGACACCCATACGCTGTACGTCGACGAAAGCGGTTCGCCGGAAGGCCTGCCGGTGGTTTTTATCCACGGTGGTCCCGGCGCCGGATGCGATGCGCAGAGCCGTCGCTACTTCGATCCGAACCTGTATCGCATCGTCACCTTCGACCAGCGCGGTTGCGGCCGTTCGACGCCGCACGCCAGCCTCGAAAACAACACCACCTGGGATCTGGTCGCCGACCTTGAGCGTATCCGCAAACACTTGGGCATCGAGAAATGGGTGCTGTTCGGCGGTTCCTGGGGTTCGACCCTGGCGCTGGCCTACGCGCAAACCCATCCTGAGCGTGTGCATGGTCTGATTCTGCGTGGGATCTTTCTCTGCCGTCCGCAGGAAATCGAGTGGTTTTATCAGGCGGGCGCCAGTCGTCTGTTTCCCGATTACTGGCAGGACTACATCGCGCCGATCCCGCTGGACGAGCGCGGCGACCTGCTCAGCGCTTTCCACAAGCGCCTGACCGGCAACGATCAGATCGCGCAGATGCACGCAGCCAAGGCCTGGTCGACCTGGGAAGGGCGCACCGCGACCCTGCGGCCGAATCCGCTGGTGGTCGATCGCTTCTCCGAGCCACAGCGAGCGCTGTCGATTGCCCGGATCGAATGCCATTACTTCACCAACAATGCCTTCCTCGAGCCGAATCAACTGATCCGCGACATGGGCAAGATCGCCCATCTGCCGGGCGTGATCATCCACGGTCGTTACGACGTGATCTGCCCGCTCGACAACGCCTGGGAATTGCACCAGAACTGGCCGAACAGTGAGTTGCAGGTTATTCGCGACGCAGGCCATGCCGCCTCCGAACCGGGCATCACCGATGCGTTGGTACGAGCGGCCAGTAATATGGCGCGACGCCTGCTCGACTTGCCGCCCGAAGAAGCATGAAGGGTCTATTACAGCGGGTTCGTGGTGCGCGGGTTGAAGTAGCGGGGGAGGTTGTCGGCGCGGTAGATCAGGGTTTGCTGGTGCTGGTGGCCGTCGAACCCGACGACACCCGTGCAAGCGCCGACAAACTTCTGCATAAGCTGCTTAACTATCGGGTATTCAGTGACGCGGAGGGCAAGATGAATTTGTCCCTCGCGGACGTGGGTGGCGGGTTGCTGCTGGTCTCTCAGTTCACCCTCGCCGCTGATACCAGAAGCGGGCTGCGACCGGGTTTTTCGAGCGCGGCGCCTCCGGCCCTCGGTGAGGAGTTGTTCGACTATCTATTAAGCAAAGCGAAACAGATGCATGGCACTGTGGCATCAGGTAGATTCGGCGCGGATATGCAGGTGCACCTAGTCAATGATGGCCCGGTTACCTTTTTGTTACAGACGTGAAAGCACTTGAAACACCTTTTTAGGAAATTTCGACTGTTTTTCGCGTGTATTCGCGATAAATACTTGGTTACCCCTGATGCGTTGTAACGCGGGCTACTAGATAATCGCGCGCTGCGGGGATCGGCGTTCGTTGGTCCATTTTTGACTTAGGTAGAGACTTGTCCGTATCCGATTGGGGAATCATTTTGCCCCTGCGGAGTCGGAACAATGCTCGCCAACTTGGCAAGGGTGCTCTGGAAGGTCGGCTTTTCAAAGCCGATAACCTCACAGGCACTTAATCTGGCCGTTGGTTTTTTGATCTGTTTTCGGCGAGGGTTGCTCGTGATTGTTAGTCCCTGTAATGCAGCAAAATTGTCTGCCAAACGCTTGCGAAGTGCTCTGGTAGCGGGCTCGGCGCTCCTGTGCCTGCTCAGCGCCGGTCAGCTTTGGGCGTTCAGTCTTGACGATGTATCGGCCAAGGCTAAAGAGCTGGCCGGGCAGAAGTTCGAAGCCCCGCGCAGCAACTTGCCGAACGAATTCCGTGACATGAAATTCGCGGACTATCAGAAAATCCGCTTCCTCACCGAAAAAGCCGAGTGGGCTGATCAGAAGACGCCGTTCAAGCTGTCCTTCTATCACCAGGGTATGCACTTCGATACGCCGGTGAAAATCAACGAAATCACCGCGAATACCGTCGAAGAGATCAAATACGACCCGTCGCGCTTTGATTTCGGTGATCTGAAATTCGATCCTAAAGCTACCGAACAACTGGGTTATGCCGGTTTCCGTGTGCTTTACCCGATCAACAAGGCCGACAAGCAAGACGAAATCATGACCATGCTCGGCGCGAGCTACTTCCGCGTCGTCGGCAAGGGTCACACCTACGGCCTGTCGGCTCGTGGTCTGGCCATCGACACCGCGCTGCCGTCGGGCGAAGAATTCCCGCGTTTCCGCGAGTTCTGGATTCAACAGCCGAAGCCGGGCGACAAGCATCTGGTGATCTTCGCCCTGCTGGACTCGGCGCGTGCCACCGGTGCCTACCGTCTGATCCTGCGTCCGGGCAGCGACACCATCGTCGACGTCAAAGCGCAGATGTTCCTGCGTGACAAAGTCGGCAAACTCGGTATCGCACCGCTGACCAGCATGTTCCTGTTCGGCGCCAACCAGCCGTCGAAAGTGCTCAACTATCGTCGTGAACTGCACGACTCCAGCGGTCTGTCGATCCATGCCGGCAACGGCGAGTGGATCTGGCGCCCACTGAACAACCCGAAACATCTGTCCGTGAGCAACTTCAGCGTCGAGAACCCGCGTGGTTTCGGTCTGCTGCAACGTGGCCGTGACTTCAGCCACTACGAAGACCTCGACGACCGCTACGACAAGCGCCCAAGCGCCTGGATCGAGCCGAAGGGCGAGTGGGGCAAGGGCAGCGTTGATCTGGTCGAAATTCCGACCGCTGACGAAACCAACGACAACATCGTTGCGTTCTGGAGCCCGGAAAAAATGCCGGAGCCAGGCCAGCCACTGGACTTCGCCTACCGTTTGCACTGGACCATGGACGAAGCAGCCATCCACGCGCCGGACAGCGCCTGGGTCAAGCAGACCCTGCGTTCGACCGGTGACGTCAAACAATCGAACCTGATCCGTCAACCGGACGGCAGCGTTGCCTATCTGGTCGACTTCGAAGGTCCGTCGCTCGCGGCATTGGCCCCGGATGCGGACGTTCGCAGTCAGGTCAGCGTCGGCGACAACGCCGAACTGGTCGAGAACAGCGTGCGTTACAACCCTGAAACCAAGGGCTGGCGCCTGACCCTGCGGATGAAAATCAAGGACGCGAGCAAAGCGACCGAGATGCGTGCCGCGCTGGTGCAGCAAGTGATTCCGGCTGATCTGGCCAAGTCTTCGGTGCCGGCGTCCAACTCGTCCGTCGCCAAGGCCGACAAGGTTGCCGCCAGGCAGCAAGAGAAAGAAGACAAGGAAGCCAAGGCAGCCGAGGCCAAACAGGCCGACGCCAAGCCAGCCGCAGATGCCAAGGACAAGGCCAACAAAGATGCCAAGCAGCCAGCGGCTGCGGCCCCAGCCACACCGGAATCGGCACCGACTGAAGAAGTCCTGACCGAGACCTGGAGCTATCAGTTGCCTGCCGATGAGTAATTCTCAAGTACAGCCAGAGACTCTTTCCGAGTATCTGGCGCATCTGCCGATGACCGACGAGCAGCGCGCGGAACTCGCGGGCTGCCAGTCGTTCAGCGAATTGCATCAACGCCTGTCGTCCTCGACATTCGACGCACCGACCGAAGCCGCCCAGGCTTCGGTGGGCAAGCGCCTGGTCCTGAGCACTGCCGAAGAGTTGGAAGAAGCGGAAATGCTGGTGCTCGACGCCAGCGGTCGGGTCAGCCTCAAGGCGACACCGCCGATCCGCCGGACCAAGGTTGTACCGGAGCCATGGCGCACCAATATTCTGGTGCGTGGCTGGCGCCGCCTGACCGGTCGCACTAACCCGCCTCAGCCGCCGAAGGACGAAAACGTCCTGCCGGCAGCGCGCTGGCGCACTGTTGGTTCGATCCGTCGCTATATTCTGCTGGTGCTGATGCTCGGCCAGACCATCGTCGCCGGCTGGTACATGAAAGGCATCATGCCGTACCAAGGCTGGTCGTTCGTCGATCTGGAAGAAGTCCTGCATCAACCGCTGATGCAAACCGCCACGCAAGTGCTGCCGTATGCACTGCAAACCAGCATCCTGATTCTGTTCGGGATTCTGTTCTGCTGGGTGTCTGCCGGTTTCTGGACTGCGCTGATGGGCTTCCTTGAGTTGCTTACCGGCCACGACAAATACCGCATCTCCGGCAAAAGCGCCGGCAACGAACCGATTGCCAAGGACGCACGCACCGCACTGGTGATGCCGATCTGCAACGAAGACGTGCCGCGAGTGTTTGCCGGTCTGCGTGCAACCTTCGAGTCGGTCGCCGCTACCGGTGATCTGGATCGCTTCGACTTCTTCGTTCTCAGCGACAGTAACGACACCGACATCTGCGTGGCCGAGCAACAGGCCTGGCTGGATGTCTGCCGTGAAGCCAAAGGCTTCGGCAAGATCTTCTATCGCCGCCGTCGCCGTCGTGTGAAACGCAAGAGCGGCAACCTCGACGACTTCTGCCGTCGCTGGGGTGGTGACTACAAGTACATGGTCGTTCTCGACGCTGACTCGGTCATGAGCGGTGAGTGCCTGACCAGTCTGGTGCGCTTGATGGAAGCCACGCCGGACGCCGGGATCATCCAGACCGCGCCGCGTGCTTCGGGCATGGACACGCTGTATGCGCGCATGCAGCAGTTCGCCACCCGCGTATACGGCCCGCTGTTTACCGCCGGTCTGCACTTCTGGCAGTTGGGTGAATCCCACTACTGGGGTCACAACGCGATCATCCGCATGAAGCCGTTCATCGACCACTGCGCCTTGGCTCCGTTGCCGGGCAAAGGTGCGTTCTCCGGTGCGATCCTCTCCCACGACTTCGTTGAAGCGGCGCTGATGCGTCGTGCCGGCTGGGGCGTGTGGATTGCCTACGACCTGCCGGGCAGCTACGAAGAACTTCCACCGAACCTGCTCGACGAACTCAAGCGTGACCGTCGCTGGTGCCACGGCAACCTGATGAACTTCCGTCTGTTCCTGGTCAAGGGCATGCACCCGGTGCACCGTGCGGTGTTCCTGACTGGCGTGATGTCTTACCTGTCAGCGCCGTTGTGGTTCTTCTTCCTGGTGCTGTCGACTGCGCTGCTGGCGGTAAACACATTGATGGAGCCGCAGTATTTCCTCGAACCCCGTCAGCTTTATCCGCTGTGGCCACAATGGCACCCGGACAAGGCCATTGCGTTGTTCTCCACGACTGTCGTGCTGCTGTTCCTGCCGAAGTTGTTGAGCATCATCCTGATCTGGGCCAAGGGCGCGAAAGAGTTCGGTGGCAAGTTCAAAGTGACCCTGTCGATGCTGCTGGAGATGCTGTTCTCCATGCTGCTGGCGCCGGTACGGATGATTTTCCACACCCGTTTCGTCCTGGCCGCGTTCCTTGGCTGGGCCGCGACCTGGAATTCGCCGCAACGTGACGACGACTCGACACCATGGAGCGAAGCGGTCAAACGCCACGGTCCGCAAACCCTGTTGGGTTTCTTCTGGGCACTGCTGGTGATCTGGCTGAACCCAAGCTTCCTGTGGTGGCTGGTGCCGATTGTCGGTTCGCTGATGCTGTCGATTCCGGTATCGGTGATTTCCAGCCGCGTCGGTCTGGGCCTGAAGTCCCGCGACGAGAGCCTGTTCCTCATCCCTGAGGAATACAATCCGCCAGAGGCGTTGGTGGCCACCGACAAGTACACCCACGAAAACCGTTGGCATGCCCTGAACGACGGCTTTGTCCGCGCCGTGGTCGATCCGCAGCAGAACGCCTTGGCGTGCTCGCTGGCGACCTCGCGTCACGGTCAGGCCGAGCCGATCGAGTTGCTGCGTCAGGAGCGCGTGCGTCACGCACTGAAAGTCGGTCCGGCGGCGCTGAGCAACCATGATCGCCTGCAACTGCTGAGCGATCCGGTAGCCCTGGCGCGTCTGCACGAGCTGGTCTGGAGCGAAAGCCACAGTGAGTGGCTGGACGCCTGGCGTGCATCGGTGAAAGCCGACCCCCATGCGCCGCTGCTGCCGCTGCAACCGGTGAGTCTGCAAGCTCAACCGGCCTAAAAGAGAAGCCCCGCCATCCAGCGGGGCTTTTTTATTGTTAAACAAATCGTCCATTAACGCTTGTGCAAACAAACGAGTGCGTTAGCATCCGTCCCCGAATTGGCGCACCCGGGCATTTTTTGCCCATCACTGTCGGTTTTCGCGCCGCAAACGCAATGGTTTTGGGGACTTGAAGATGAAGAAGTATCTATCGATGCTGCTGGTCGGCGTCACGGCACTGGTTGCAGTCAATGCGGCGCACGCCGGTGCAATCGATGACGCAGTCAAGCGCGGCACCTTGAAAGTCGGCATGGACCCGACTTACATGCCGTTCGAGATGACCAACAAGCGCGGTGAGATCATCGGTTTCGAAGTCGATCTCCTCAAAGCCATGACCAAAGCCATGGGCGTCAAGCTGGAGCTGGTGTCCACCGGTTACGACGGGATCATCCCGGCGCTGATGACCGACAAATTCGACATGATCGGCAGCGGCATGACCCTGACTCAGGAACGCAATCTGCTCCT
>NZ_JBIUXX010000054.1:24468-39631 GCF_044744235.1 Pseudomonas sp. NPDC087346 | reverse complement strand
TCATTCTGTTTTTTCCTTCTTTTGCCTCTTTTTTTTTTTTTCTCTGTCCCTCCGCCCCCCCCCGCCTCTCTGGGTTAGGGGCTAAGTGGTCGAGCCGGCTCGCGCCAAGGCTCAGGCCA
This sequence comes from Pseudomonas sp. NPDC087346, assembly GCF_044744235.1. Taxonomy (NCBI): domain Bacteria; kingdom Pseudomonadati; phylum Pseudomonadota; class Gammaproteobacteria; order Pseudomonadales; family Pseudomonadaceae; genus Pseudomonas; species Pseudomonas sp. NPDC087346. The sequence goes on along the minus strand of NZ_JBIUXX010000054.1, from coordinate 39,512 downwards.
TGGGCGTCAAAGAAATCTATATCGACGACCTGCGCGAAGAATTCGTGCGTGACTTCGTGTTCCCGATGTTCCGCGCCAACACCGTTTACGAAGGCGAGTACCTGCTGGGTACTTCGATCGCTCGTCCGCTGATCGCCAAACGCCTGATCGAAATCGCCAACGAAACCGGCGCTGACGCCATTTCCCACGGCGCCACCGGCAAGGGCAACGACCAGGTTCGTTTCGAACTGGGCGCTTACGCTCTCAAGCCAGGTGTGAAAGTGATTGCTCCATGGCGCGAGTGGGACCTGCTGTCCCGCGAGAAGCTGATGGACTATGCCGAGAAGCACGCGATCCCGATCGAGCGTCACGGCAAGAAAAAATCCCCGTACTCGATGGATGCCAACCTGCTGCATATCTCCTATGAAGGCGGCGTGCTGGAAGATACCTGGACCGAGCACGAAGAAGACATGTGGAAGTGGACCGTCTCCCCGGAGAACGCTCCCGACAAGCCGCAGTACCTGGAACTGACCTACCGCAATGGCGACATCGTTGCACTGGACGGCGTTGAAATGACCCCGGCCACTGTGCTGGCGACGCTGAACAAGATCGGTGGTGAGCACGGTATCGGCCGTCTCGACATCGTCGAAAACCGTTACGTCGGCATGAAGTCCCGTGGCTGCTACGAAACCCCGGGCGGCACCATCATGCTGCGCGCTCACCGCGCCATCGAATCGATCACACTGGATCGCGAAGTCGCTCACCTCAAAGACGAGTTGATGCCGAAATACGCCAGCCTGATCTACACCGGTTACTGGTGGAGCCCTGAGCGTCTGATGCTGCAACAGATGATCGATGCGTCCCAGGCCCATGTGAACGGCGTTGTTCGCCTGAAACTGTACAAGGGCAACGTGATCGTGACCGGTCGCAAGTCTGACGAATCGTTGTTCGACGCCAACATCGCGACCTTCGAAGAAGACGGCGGCGCTTACAACCAGGCCGACGCGGCGGGCTTCATCAAGCTCAACGCGCTGCGCATGCGCATTGCTGCCAACAAGGGCCGCAAGCTGTTCTGAGTCCTGCGGGCCCGGAATGAAATGACGGCGTTGTCTTGCGACAACGCCGTCATCCTTGAAAATGTTTCCTGCCTGAATTCAACGCTTGTGCTCTTCCGGTAAATCCCGCCACTGTTTTGATCGCCCACATCATGTGGCTGATCTGTGCCTCACACTCCCTTCAGTACCGTAGTTGCCTGCGTGCATACGTTGTAGGCAATAACCAGCGGCACACCACTACTTTTCTTCGCCTGTTTTTGAACGCTAAACGCCATGCGCCTGAGTAACGCGTCAGACACAGGGTCGGTAAGAAATATGATGACCTTGGCCGACTGTTTGGTCAGGCGTGGGACGCTTTCCAGCAAATGCTCGAATTCGCTTTGGCTGCTCATCTGGCGTACATCAATCGTACGCAAATTGCCCAAAGGTTTGGGCAGCAGGACATTGTGCTCCGTCCATGGAGTCGGGGCCGGCAGCTTCTCATCTTCGTCGAGAGACTTTTCTCCAGCGTTCGAACGTGAAGTGCTCCCGGTATTCAGTGGCTCTTCAAAGACTTTTAAAAAGCTGTCGTCCTTGTCGAAATCCGAAGGTGCGTAAAGCGAACGATAGTTAAAGTTAAGCGTTATAAAGAATAGCAGCAGCAAGTAGAACGGAAAGCTCATAAGGAACCAAACATAAATTTCGCGCTCACTGTTATCAAGAAACGGTAGGGAAATAGCGGCGGATGACTCGGAAATAAATGCAAATATTGCGATTACGGTCATCGGGTTGGTAATTTTTTTTTGGATTTTTTGCATGTTCTTTACTCATTGAGTTTGCTTTCTCGTTGTTGTGCTTAAAGTTGTTGTGAGAGGTTTGAGTTGTGTTTTTGATGCCATTTTTTATATGAAAAAAAACTGTTTGGATAGAAGTATCTTGTTTCGGTTGTTTATCGTTGTGAGTGACGCTTACTGATGCCTTGGATGTTGCGGGAGTAATTGATTGATTTTTGATGGCTCGAGAAATGGGGCGCTGAACTAGACACATTCGAAATGGCATTTTTTAGCCGGCAGTGGCAGTTACCTGTCAGTTTGACTTAGGGTGTCTGTGTTCTGGAGGGGGCAGCTTTCGAGGCATGGAATATCTGAAAGCGTTATTGAAGTCATCCGTTTGGATATGAACGTTCGATTTTTGTAGGAATAGTCTTCAAATATTGTAGGGAATGTCTTTCGCTAGGAGTGCGAGGAAACTCCCTTGTGCCATGTCGCAAATGACTAGGATATTGTGCGTGCTCTAAAAAATCGAACAGCGAAACTGGACTGCCCATGAATAAAGTGCTGATCGTGGATGATCATCCCGTCATTCGACTCGCGGTACGTATGCTGATGGAACGTCATGGCTACGAAGTAATTGCGGAAACGGACAATGGCGTAGATGCATTGCAACTTGCGCGAGAACAAATGCCGGATATTGTCATTCTGGATATTGGAATACCGAAACTGGACGGCCTGGAAGTTATCGCTCGCCTAACTTCCACGGCGATGCCATTGAAAGTTCTGGTGTTGACCTCTCAGGCGCCGGGGCATTTTTCAATGCGCTGCATGCAATCAGGTGCGGCGGGATATGTGTGCAAGCAGCAGGATCTGACCGAGTTGCTCAGTGCGATCAAGGCAGTACTGTCCGGTTACAGCTATTTTCCAAATCAGGCGCTGCATACCGTGCGCACCAGTCTGGGTAATGCCAGTGAAGCCGATATGGTGGATCGTCTTTCAGGGCGGGAGATGATGGTTTTACAACAGTTGGCACGGGGCAAGACCAATAAGGAAATTGCCGACGGCATGTTTCTCAGCAACAAGACGGTCAGCACTTACAAGACCCGTTTGCTGTTGAAACTCAATGCTCGCTCATTGGTCGATCTGATCGAGTTGGCGCAGCGCAATGGGCTCGTCTGACCCGGTCGGTCAGCGATGGGGGAGTGGGCAGGCCGATGCCAGCTTTCGTCAGAAAGTAAAAAGCCTCCGTTTCGGGAGGCTTTCAGGTGTCATAGATCAAAATCGTAATCGGCCAACTGCTTTTGCAGTCGACGCTCCTCCAGCATGTTGTCGATGGTGCGGCGTTTGCTCAGGTTGGTCTTGGCCACCTCGACCACCGGTTCGGCGTCGTCAGCCTCTGCAGCAACAAACTCGTCGTCTGCTTCCAATTGTTCTTTGCTGGTGCTCATAAGGTTAACTCCAGGCTAAGACTGCCATTGGCGCTCCTTATATCGATATTCCTGCGGCGGGTAAAAAAGATTTTTTCAATCGGTTGATCACTAAATTCAATAGCCAATCAATCGTCCGAGGTTTTGTGCTTGTACTCGCACAAATCTTCGATTCGGCAACTGCCACAGCGCGGCTTGCGCGCCAGACACACATAGCGTCCGAGCAAAATCAGCCAGTGGTGGGAATCCAGCAGATAATCTTTGGGTACAAACTTCATCAGCTTGGTTTCCACCTCGACCACATTTTTGCCGGGGGCGATGCCGGTGCGGTTACTCACCCGGAAAATGTGCGTGTCGACCGCCATGGTCAATTGGCGAAAAGCGGTGTTGAGCACCACGTTTGCCGTCTTGCGACCGACGCCGGGCAGGGCTTCGAGTTCTTCACGCGTCTGCGGGACTTCACCACCGTGGCGCTCGACCAACAGACGGCAGGTCTCGATCACGTTTTTCGCTTTGCTGTTATAGAGGCCGATGGTCTTGATGTATTCGGACAGACCTTCAACCCCGAGCGCATGAATTGCTGCTGGGGTATTGGCCACCGGGTACAGTTTCGCCGTGGCCTTGTTGACGCCGACATCGGTCGATTGCGCCGAGAGAATCACCGAGATCAACAATTCGAAAGGTGAGGAGTAGGCCAACTCGGTCTTTGGTTCGGGATTGTCTTCATGAAGTCTGCGGAAAATTTCCAGACGTTTTGCGGCATTCATGGGCGATGTGATTCCTTGGAAATAGCGTTCGAGCGAGTGCATGCCTGGCGGACAGCAAGCAGCAGCCCCAGCAAGATGAAGGCGCCAGGCACCAGAGTTGCCAGGTGTAACCCGTCACTGAGCAGAATAATGGTTTGGCAGTGTTCGCACAGATGACGGCCGATGCTGCCCTGACCCAGCAGTTCGCGCACCATGGCAAGTATGCACATCAACCCGACAAACAAGCCGTAGAGCTTCATGCGTGAAGCAAGCGTCTGACGGAAAAAACCGTTGTAATCCAGCACTACACATTGCAAGGCGATCAATGCGGCGTAGAAGCCGTAAGTCTGCTGCCATGGCAGCGACCAGCGTTGCGTGAGAATCTGTGCACAACTGCTCAATGTGGCGGCCAGCAGCAGACTGGCCAGCAAAAAACCAGTGCCGGACAGCCGCGAACGTAGCGGGCTGATGCACAAACCATAAATGCCGACGACAACGCTGAATATCAACAGCGTGCCCAGTGCACCCACCAGCGTGTCAGTGCTGCCAAGCAACAGCACCAGCAACATAGAGTTTGTCAGGTTGGCCGAGCGGTTCATGGTCCGTTCTCCAGTAATGCGGCGCGGTGCTCATCGAAATAGCGCAGTGCATCGTGGATCGCGTTGATCGCAGCACGGGAAGTAATGGTTGCGCCGGCTATCTGATCGAATTGCCCCTGATCCTTTTTTAATGCCCAGCCATTATCGGAAGGCTCATTGTTCGATTTGCCGGAGAACGCCGCGAGCCACGTATTCGGCCAGTCGCCGATATGCCCGCCGAGTGCCGGGGTCTCGGTTTGTTTGAGCGTTTTCACCCCGAGCAGTTTGCCGTTGGCATCAATGGCGATCAGCAATTCGATGGGGCCGGCATAACCCTGAGTCTGACTACGCAGCAATACCGCCACCGGGGTCCCGGCGCGGGTGGCGCGATAACCGCCGAGCAGCGTGCTGTGGCTCAGCGCGATGTCGCTTAATGGCAGCGGTTGCTCCAGCGGTTGATTGTCATAAGAGTTGGCAGCGAGCATATCGAGCAGTTTGTGACTGTCGATCAAGCGCTGCTCGGCAGCGATGTACGGCGCGCTGCTGCGCTGCACTACGTACGTCGTGCCGATACCGACGATGGCCAACAGCAATAGGATGATCAGTGCAGCAGGGCGCTTCATGGCGTCACCTGCGTCTGACGAGCAGCGGCAAAGCGTTCCAGCGCCGGCACACAGAGGTTCATCAACAGAACGGCAAACGCGACACCGTCGGGGTAACCGCCCCAAGTGCGTATCAGATAAGTCAGCAGTCCCACGCCGACGCCGAACAACAACCGGGCCAGAGGGCTTTTGGCGCCAGAGACCGGCTCGGTAATGATGAAAAACGCGCCGAGCATGGTTGCGCCGCTGAGCAAATGAAACAGCGGCGAGCCATGCGAATCAGAGCCCGAACCGTTCCAGCACAGCAGGCTGACGACGAACAGGCTGGCGAGCATGCCGACCGGCGCATGCCAGCCGAATACCCGACGTTGCAGCAAAAACAGGCCACCGGCAAGAAACGCCAGATTGACCCATTCCACACCGCGCCCACCCCAACGGCCGAATGCCGGGTTAGTGGCGAACAGTTCATCCATGGTCAGACTTTTGTTGATATGCAGACTGTCCAGTGCCGTGGCCTGAACCCAGGCATCCGGCGCCTGACCCAGGTTAAACACTTGCTGTACCGCGCTTAGCAGATCCATGCCATGTGCCGGCCAATGGGTCATCGGCTGCGGGAACATCACCATTGCCAGGGCGAAACCGAGCATGGCCGGATTGAACGGATTCTTGCCGACACCCCCGTACAAATGCTTGCCAAACAACAGGCCTGTGGCAATCGCGGTCACCGTCAGCCACCAAGGGCAATAGGGCGGCAGGGCCGCTGCGAGCAGAGTCGCACTGACCACTGCGCTGCCGTCGCTCAGGGTCGACTGCAATGGTTGTCGGCGCAGGCGGGTTACAACAGCCTCGACGATCAGCGCGGTAATTACCGCCAATATCAAGTTGATCAATACGCCCCAACCGTACAGCCAGAACAAAGCGAGCAGCCCTGGCAACGTGGCCAGCAGCACCAGCTTCATCGCCTGTTGCAGGCGATCATCCGGCGCTTCAAGGCGTGACATGAACTTGTACCTGGCGCTCGGCTTCTTGCAATGCTTGCTCGGCATCGCGCAGCGCCTGTTCCAGTGTTGCGATTTGTTGCGGTGCAGCCTCCGCTGATTGCGCTTTTTTCAGTTCGGCGCGACGCATCGCCAGCTGGATTTTCGCTCGTTTCAGATCAGCGTCCTTTGCCGGGGGCGGCGTAGGCGTTGCGGGCGTGCTGCTTTCCAGCTTCGCCAGCGCCTGTTCCGCAGCTTCGAATTGCTGTTGCATGACCACCAGTTGCGCCTGTTGCTCATACGTCGGCGGATGGCCGAAGGCTTTCAGCGATTTGTGCAATTGCGCACGGCTCATTGCCACGTCGATCCTGGCTTTTTTCAACGCTGCATCGGTGTTTGCTGTTTTCGCTGCACGTACCCGCTCCAGTGCAGCCTGTACCGGGTCAAGCGTTGCGACTTCCGGCTGCACCGCTCGTTTGGCCCGGGCTTCACGTTCGGCTTGTTTCTGCTGTTCTTCGCGTTGCAGGCGCTCGTTACGCCGCTCAAAGCGCACGCGCGCATGATCACGCTTGGCAGCTCTCGCCCTTTGCTCATCAAGACTGAATGCCAGACCACCGACCACTGGCAATGTGCTCAGCGGTAACGGATGCATTTCGATGCAATCCACCGGGCACGGCGCCACGCACAGGTCGCAACCGGTGCATTCGTCGATCAGCACGGTGTGCATCAATTTCGCCGCACCGACGATGGCGTCAATCGGGCAGGCTTGAATGCACTTGGTGCAGCCAATGCACTCGGCTTCACGAATAAAGGCAACCTGCGGCGGCGCCGAGCCACGGCTGATGTCCAGCTCCAGTACCGGCACTTTCAACAGCTCGGCGAGGGCGGCGATGGTTTCATCGCCACCTGGCGGGCACTTGTTGATCAGCTCGCCGTTGGCGATGCCTTCAGCGTACGGTTTGCATCCGGGATGGCCACATTTGCCGCATTGGGTCTGCGGCAAGAGGGCATCGATGCGTTGAATCAGACTCATGTTTTGATCAGTCCACTGAATCCGAGAAAAATCACCGCGATCAGTCCGGCGCCGATCAGTTCGATCGGCAGGCCGCGAAAGGGCAGAGGAATATCGTTGGCGGCGGTGCGCTCGCGCAAGTCACAGAACAGGCTCAATACCAGCCAGAAGCCCAGACCTGCGCCGAGGCTCAGAGCTGCCGCATGCAACAAACCTTGATCGTTTTGCGCATTGATCAGCGCCAGCCCCAACACCCCGGCATTGCCGAGTAGTAACGGCCATAACCCGTCGAACGGCCATGCCGGCAGCCAGCGCGCCAGCAACTTCAGCAGCGGGGCGATCAGCAACACGCTCAGCGGCAGGAACACAAACAGTCGCAGCGCTTCGAGTTGCAGCGGCACCAGCAGCCAGCGCCAGATCACATAGCCAATGACACCAACGATCAGCATCAGGCACACCGTCGCCAGCCCCAGCGCATGCACCTGACGACGACTGCCGGCCAGCAGCGGATCGACGCCCAGCGGCCAGTGCAACACGAAGTTGTTGAGCAGGGCGGCACTGATCAGCGTAAGCACAAGTTCGGTCATGGGTCTGCCAGCAAAACGGGCGAGTGTCAGTTAAGGTTAGGCATTATCCGGGCAGATATGAAAAATCCCACAGGCATGCGGGGCACGCCTGTGGGATCGATTTATTGCAGAGCCTTACTTGATGCGTTGACCCGGCTTGGCGCCGCTGTCCGGGCTCAGCAGGTAAATTTCTTCACCGCCAGGGCCGGCCGCCATCACCATGCCTTCGGAGATGCCGAACTTCATTTTCCGCGGCTTGAGGTTGGCGATCATCATGGTCAGGCGACCGTCGAGCTTGGACGGGTCCGGGTAAGCGCTCTTGATGCCCGAGAACACGTTGCGTTGCTCGTCACCGATATCCAGGGTCAGGCGCAGCAGCTTGTCGGCGCCTTCAACGGCTTCGGCCTTGATGATCAATGCAACACGCAGATCCACCGCAGCGAAGGCGTCAAAGTCGATTTCCGGCGATAGCGGGTCTTTGGCCAGTTCGCCGTTGCCCGCAGGTTTGGCTTCGCCGGTGTCGGTCTGGCTGGCGGTCAGGTCTTCTTTCGAAGCGTCGCTCATGGCTTGTACTTTTACCGGGTCGATGCGGGTCATCAGCGGCTTGAACTCGTTCAACTGATGATTGGCCAGCAGGGTGGTGTGGTCGTTCCAGGTCAGCGGCGCAACGTTGAGGAACGCCTCGGCATCGGCGGCCAGCAGCGGCAGCACCGGTTTGAGGAAGATCACCAGTTGGCGGAACAGGTTGATTGCGGTGGCGCAGATCGCCTGCACTTCAGCCTGTTTGCCTTCCTGCTTGTTCAGCGACCATGGCGCCTTGTCGGCGATCCACGCGTTGGCGCGGTCGGCCAGGGCCATGGTTTCACGCATGGCACGGGCGAAGTCGCGCGCTTCATAGGCGTCGGCAATGCTCGGCGCAGCAGCGCGGAACGCTTCGGTCAGTTCCGGCGCGGCGTTGGTGTCGACCAGCAGGCCGGCGTTGCCCTTTTGAATGAACCCGGCGCAACGGCTGGCGATGTTGACCACTTTGCCGACCAGGTCGGAGTTGACCTTCTGCACGAAGTCTTCGAGGTTCAGGTCGAGGTCATCGACGCCACGGCCCAGCTTGGCCGCGTAGTAGTAGCGCAGGTATTCCGGCGACAGGTGATCAAGGTAAGTACGTGCCTTGATGAACGTGCCACGGGATTTCGACATTTTCTGGCCGTTGACGGTCAGGTAGCCGTGCACGTTGATGCCGGTCGGCTTGCGGTAGCCCGCGCCTTCAAGCATCGCTGGCCAGAACAGTGCGTGGAAATTGACGATGTCCTTGCCGATGAAGTGGTACAGCTCGGCGGTGGAGTCCTTGCTCCAGAACGCGTCGAAGTCCAGCTCCGGCGTGCGGTCGCAGAGGTTTTTGAAGCTGGCCATGTAGCCGATTGGCGCATCCAGCCACACGTAGAAATATTTGCCCGGCTCGTCGGGGATCTCGAAACCGAAATACGGCGCATCGCGGGAGATGTCCCACTGTTGCAGGCCGGCGTCCAGCCATTCGGCGATCTTGTTCGCCACGGCGTCTTGCAGAGTGCCGCTGCGGGTCCAGGTCTGCAGCATCTGCTGGAAGTCTGGCAGTTTGAAGAAGAAGTGCTGCGAATCCTTGAGTACCGGAGTGGCGCCGGAGATGGCCGACTTCGGGTCTTTCAGATCGGTCGGAGCATAGGTTGCACCGCATTTTTCGCAGTTGTCGCCGTACTGGTCTTCGGTGCCGCATTTTGGACAGGTGCCCTTGATGAAGCGGTCGGCCAGGAACATTTTCTTTTCCGGGTCGAAATACTGAGTGATCGAGCGTTGGGCGATGTGCCCGGCGTCACGCAGCTTGAGGTAGATCTGGCTCGACAGCTCACGGTTTTCTTCAGCGTGAGTGGAGTGGAAGTTGTCGAAGTCGACCAGGAACTCGGCAAAGTCGGCGCTGTGTTCAGCCTGGACGTTGGCGATCAGTTGTTCCGGGGTGATGCCTTCCTTTTCTGCGCGCAGCATGATCGCCGAACCGTGGGCGTCGTCGGCGCAGACGTAGATGCATTGATTGCCGCGATGCTTCTGGAAGCGCACCCACATATCGGTCTGGATGTATTCCAGCATATGGCCAAGGTGGATCGAACCATTGGCGTAGGGCAGGGCGCTGGTGACGAGGATCTTGCGTGGCTCGGACATGTGGGGCTTCGCTACTTGATGAAACGGAGGTCGGCCACTATAAAGCGCTGGCGCATATTTTTCACCCCGTGAGCCTGTTTCCGGATGCGGCAGCCACTTAATTTGAGCCCAGGAAACCTTTTGATGTGAATGTGGCCTCACCACAATGGTTTTCCAGCTCAAGTAATGTGTTTGGCTATAAATCTCCTGAACACAAATGAATCTGCGGGGTACGATACCCGTCATCTTTTCCCAGTCTTGTTATCGGAGTTGCCCATGAGCGCCGTCACTCGCGCAGCGGTGGAAGCCGTCCTCAGCCAATACACCGACCCTTACCTGAATCAGGACCCGGTCAGCGCCGGGTGCGTGCGCGACATTCAGATCGACGGCGACCGCGTTAGCGTGAAGCTGGAAATCGGCTACGCCGCTGGTCTGTTCAAGAGCGGCTGGGCGCAATTGCTGCAACTGGCCATCGAAAACCTTGAAGGCGTAGTGATCGCAAGGGTCGAGGTCAACAGCGTGATCGCCGCGCACAAGGCTCAGGCGCAGATTCCCGGGCTGGCCAACGTCAAGAACGTGGTCGCCGTCGCCTCCGGCAAAGGTGGCGTCGGCAAGTCGACCACCGCCGCCAACCTCGCGCTGGCACTGTCCCGTGAAGGCGCCAAGGTCGGGATTCTCGACGCTGATATCTACGGTCCGAGCCAAGGCATCATGTTCGGCATCCCCGAGCGCACCCGCCCTGAGATCAAGGATCAGAAGTGGTTCGTACCGCTCAAGGCCCACGGCGTCGAAGTCATGTCGATGGCGTTCCTGACCGATGACAACACGCCGATGGTCTGGCGCGGTCCGATGGTCTCCGGTGCCTTGCTGCAACTGGTCACGCAAACCGCGTGGGGCGACCTGGATTATCTGGTGATCGACATGCCGCCAGGCACCGGCGATATCCAGCTGACCCTGGCGCAGAAAGTCCCGGTGGCTGGTGCCGTAATCGTTACCACCCCGCAGGATCTGGCACTGCTGGACGCGCGCAAAGGCGTGGAAATGTTCCGCAAGGTCAATATTCCGGTGCTCGGTGTGGTGGAAAACATGGCCGTGCACATCTGCTCGAACTGTGGACATGCCGAGCATCTGTTCGGTGAGGGCGGTGGCGAGAAACTGGCGACCCAGTACGGCGTCGAGTTGTTGGCTTCGCTGCCGTTGTCGATGCTGATCCGTGAACAGGCTGATGGCGGCAAACCGACGGTCATCGCCGAGCCGGACAGCCAGATAGCGATGGTCTACCAGGAACTGGCTCGCCATGTTGGTGCGCGGATCGTGTTGCAGGAAGCCGCATCGCCGGCGATGCCGAACATCACCATCAGCGACGATTAATGGCCTGACACACTATCAAATGTGGGAGCCAGCCTGCTGGCGATAGCGGATTAACATTCAACAATAGGTTGGATGAACCACCGCAATCGCTAGCAGGCTAGCTCCCACAGTTGTTTTTGCGGTGGGATTTAGATCCGCAACCCGCCATCCATCTCCAGAATCCGACCGGTGTAATAGTCGTTTTCAAAGATGTACGCCGCCGAATGGGCGATCTCTTCCGGTTTGCCCATGCGCTTGAGCGGGATGCCTGCAGTCATCTTCTCCAGCGCTTCCGGTTTCATGCCCAACGTCATCTCGGTTTCGATGAAGCCCGGCGCAATGCCTGCCACGCGAATGCCGTAACGCGCCAGTTCCTTGGCCCAGGTCACGGTTGCCGCTGCAACACCGGCCTTGGCGGCGGAGTAGTTGGTCTGGCCAACGTTACCGGCACGCGAGATCGACGAGATATTGATGATCGCGCCGCTGTTTTTCAGCTCGACCATTTTCGCCGCGACTTCACGGGTGCAGAGGAACACGCCGGTCAGGTTGACGTCGATGACGGCCTGCCATTGGGCCAGGCTCATCTTGGTCATTTCGCCATCCTTGACCTTCAGCAGCAGGCCGTCGCGCAGAATGCCGGCGTTGTTGATCAGGCCGTGGATCGCACCAAAATCGGCAGCTACTTGAGCGACCATGTGCTCGACCTGCTCTTCATTGGCGACGTTGCACAGATAGCTGCGCGCCTCGACACCTTTGGCTTTGCAGGCGGCGACGGCGTCGTCGAGTTTTTCCTGATTCAGATCCACCAGCGCCAGCTTCGCGCCTTTACCGGCGAAATACTCGGCCATGGAACGGCCCAAACCCTGGCAACCGCCGGTGATAATGATTACTTTGTCGTTGAGTTGCATTCGCATGCCCCGATAGCAGGTCAGAGTGGTTTCCTTTAGAGGGCCTCTCGATTTGCGCCCGACGTGGCCTGGCTGCACATGAGAACTGCCCCGATGGCGTGACCGGGAACTTATCCCCAGGCGCCTGTCCGTTTTTTCGACGGATTCTATTTAAGGAGTCATAAATTGAGCGTTGAAGCGGCCAAGAATGCCCGAGAATTGCTTCTCAAGGAATACCGTGGGGTGCTGTCGACCCACTCCAAGTCGATGCCCGGTTTCCCGTTCGGCTCTGTGGTTCCTTATTGCCTCGACGAGCACGGCCAGCCGCTGATCCTGATCAGCCGCATTGCCCAGCACACCCATAACCTGCAAAAAGACCCGAAGTGCTCGCTTCTGGTCGGTGAACGTGAGGCGGATGACGTGCAGGCTGTTGGTCGCCTGACCTATCTGGCCGAGGCGCAAAAGATCGAATATCCGGCGGCCATCGAAGCCGCTGCCGAGCGCTATTACCGCTACTTCCCCGATTCGCAGAACTACCACAAGGCCCACGACTTCGATTTCTGGGTGCTCAATCCGGTACGTCACCGCTACATCGGCGGTTTCGGCGCGATTCACTGGGTCGATCAACTGACCCTGGCCAACCCGTTCGCCGGCAAGGCCGAAGTCAGCATGGTCGAGCATATGAACAGCGACCACGCCAAAGCCATCGCGCATTACGTGGATCTGGCCGGTCTGCCGAAAAGCGTGCCGGCACAAATGGCCGGGATCGACACCGAAGGCATGCACCTGCGCATTGGTCAGGCGCTGTACTGGCTGCCGTTTCAAACGCCATGTAATACGCCGACACAAGTGCGCGAAGCCTTGGTTTTACTGGCTCACGCCGAGCATTGGCCAAAAAATGCAGTGGCCGACGCTTGAATTCACGAAAGGGCGACGTCATCTAAGGCTTACTGCAAGGCATTTCTTGCGTAGAGGAATCTTTGATGCGCCCTTTTTTGTTGCTCTTTCTGCTGTTTCCGGTGTTGGAGCTGTTCGTATTCGTCAAAGTGGCAGGGGCGATCGGGTTTTTCCCGGCCCTGCTGCTGATCATTCTCGGCTCGATGTTCGGCGTTTTCGTGCTGCGCGTCGCCGGACTGGCTACCGCACTGCGTGCCCGTGAAAGCTTGAACCGCGGCGAACTGCCCGCGCAAACCATGCTGGAAGGTTTGATGCTGGCACTGGCCGGTGGCCTGCTGATCCTGCCGGGTTTCATCAGCGACGTGGTCGGTCTGGTGATGTTGCTGCCGTTCAGCCGTCGTCTGCTGGCGAACAAGATGCGTCAGCGTGCCGAGGAACAGGCCATGCGTCAGCGCGCGTTCGCCGACGACCTGCAACCCCGTGGCGGTCCAGCACCGCGTCAGCCTTTGGGCCGCGAGGGTGATGTGATCGAAGGCGAGTTCGAACACCGCGACCCCAAGTAAAATCTGCATCGACACGGCACCTTCGGGTGCCGTGTCCGTTTATGGGCTTTCGAATGAAAATTTTTCTGCCTTCGCCCTTGTAATAAGCTTATGCGCCCTTATGTATCGGTCACCGAAAGGTTTCCGGCATTTGAGTCGGACAGACTTCCGCGATTCGCTCGACGAGTCGCACCCGGCGCAGGCCGGATTCGTTAAACCCGCCGGGAATACACCGGCCGATGAAAACCACAATTAGGAGAGATCGACAATGAAGCTTCGTCCTCTGCATGACCGCGTCGTAATCCGTCGCAGCGAAGAAGAAAAGAAAACCGCTGGCGGTATCGTCCTGCCAGGTTCGGCTGCTGAAAAAGCCAACCACGGTGTGATCGTCGCTGCAGGCCCGGGCAAGACTCTGGAAAACGGTGACGTACGTGCGTTGGCCGTTAAAGTCGGCGACAAGGTCGTGTTCGGTCCTTACTCCGGCAGCAACACTGTGAAAGTCGACGGCGAAGATCTGCTGGTAATGGCTGAGAACGAGATTCTCGCCGTACTGGAAGACTGATTCCCCGCTCATTTTCCCGTTACTACAAAGTATTTAAGGAATATCGATCATGGCTGCTAAAGAAGTTAAATTCGGCGATTCCGCCCGCAAGAAAATGCTCACCGGTGTCAACGTCCTGGCTGACGCATTAAAAGCGACCCTGGGCCCGAAAGGCCGTAACGTGATCATCGAGAAGAGCTTCGGCGCTCCGACCATCACCAAGGACGGCGTTTCCGTCGCCAAAGAAATCGAACTCGAAGATCGTTTCGAAAACATGGGCGCGCAGCTGGTCATAGACGTTGCCTCCCGTGCCAACGATGACGCTGGTGACGGTACTACCACCGCTACCGTTCTGGCTCAGTCGATCGTCAACGAAGGCCTGAAAGCCGTCGCTGCCGGCATGAACCCGATGGACCTGAAGCGCGGCATCGACAAGGCGACCATCGCCATTGTCAAAGAGCTGAAAAACCTGTCCAAGCCATGCGCTGACTTCAAGGCAATCGCTCAGGTAGGCACCATCTCCGCCAACTCCGACAACTCCATCGGCGACATCATTGCCGAAGCCATGGAAAAAGTCGGTAAAGAAGGCGTGATAACCGTTGAGGAAGGCACTGGCCTGGAAAACCAACTGTCGGTTGTTGAAGGCATGCAGTTCGACCGTGGCTACCTGTCCCCGTACTTCGTCAACAAGCCGGAAACCATGGTTGCCGAGCTGGACAGCCCGCTGATCCTGCTGGTCGACAAAAAGATCTCGAACATCCGCGAAATGCTGCCAGTGCTGGAAGCCGTTGCCAAAGCCGGCCGTCCACTGCTGATCGTATCGGAAGACGTTGAAGGCGAAGCCCTGGCGACTCTGGTAGTGAACAACATGCGTGGCATCGTCAAGGTTGCAGCCGTCAAGGCTCCAGGCTTCGGCGACCGTCGCAAGGCCATGCTGCAGGACATCGCTGTACTGACCGGCGGTACC
>NZ_JBIUXX010000054.1:23771-24458 GCF_044744235.1 Pseudomonas sp. NPDC087346 | reverse complement strand
GCCCTAAACCTCCGCACATACCGCACCCCCGCTCATCTACTGCGTTCTCCGGCCCATGGCCAGTCCGACGCTCGCCCAATCAGGCCCATGCTCATGCACTTCGTTCTAATGACCGGCGGTACCGTTATCTCCGAAGAGATCGGCCTGAGCCTGGAAAGCGCCACCCTGGAAAACCTGGGCAGCGCCAAGCGCGTGACCATCTCCAAGGAAAACACCATCATCGTTGACGGTGCTGGCGTTGAAACCGACATCCAGGCGCGTATCGCTCAGATCCGTGCACAGGTTGTCGAGACTTCGTCCGACTACGACCGTGAAAAACTGCAAGAGCGTCTGGCCAAGCTGTCCGGCGGCGTTGCAGTGATCAAGGTTGGCGCTGGTTCCGAAGTTGAAATGAAAGAGAAGAAAGCCCGCGTTGAAGACGCCCTGCACGCAACCCGCGCAGCCGTTGAAGAAGGCGTGGTACCTGGCGGTGGCGTAGCGCTGATCCGTGCTCTGGAAGCAATCCTCGACCTGAAAGGCGACAACGCCGATCAGGACGTAGGTATCGCTGTTCTGCGTCGCGCTGTTGAAGCACCGCTGCGTCAGATCGCTGCCAACAGCGGTGGGGGGGGGGGGGGGGGGGGGGGGGGGGGGGGGGGGGGGGGGGGGGGTGGTGGGGGGGGCGGGCGGGGGGGTGGGGGGGGGGCG
>NZ_JBIUXX010000054.1:1513-23761 GCF_044744235.1 Pseudomonas sp. NPDC087346 | reverse complement strand
GATACAATCATTCAAGTCAACGAAGACAAGAACTGAAAATGTAACTTCTGTTACAACGCTGCGACTGGCGAATACGGCGACATGATCGAAATGGGCATCCTGGATCCAACCAAGGTTACCCGTTCCGCTCTGCAAGCTGCATCGTCGATCGGCGGTCTGATCCTGACCACCGAAGCTGCTGTAGCCGACGCACCGAAGAAAGACGGTGGCGCTGGTGGTGGCATGCCAGACATGGGCGGCATGGGTGGCATGGGCGGCATGATGTAAGCCAGCCTTACCCCCATACGAAAAACCCCGCCTGCGATGAGCAGGCGGGGTTTTTTATTGCCCTCGATTTAATCCTGGCTCAAGACCGAGGTGTATCTATCGCGGGCAAGCCACGCTCCCACAAAGGTGATGCGCACCCTGTGGGAGCGTGGCTTGCCCGCGATGACGTCAGATCAGGCGCTGACCGGTTGCGCTTTAATTACAGCTTCAGCTCTGGAGGCTGGTCGATACATCACGTAGTAATACGACCCCAGACAAATCAGCCAGCAGAAAATCGCCGTCCACACGTTGTGCGAGAAGAAGTGCGCGCCCTGCATCATCCGGCTGATGGAGAACACCGAACCCAGCGCGAAGGCAAAGATGAACGCCTTGCGTGCCAGGCGCGGACGGCGGTCACGCAGTACGAAGAACAAGGCAAACAAGGTGAATCCGGTGGCAGCATGACCGCCCGGCCAGCAGCGCCCGGGCTTGTTGGTCTCCGGACGATGGCTGAGCAGTTTGCTGTAGGTTTCATGGCCACCGAACTGTTCCAGACTCCATGGACACTGCACGGCAGTTACAGCCTTCATCGGCGTCACGAACGAAGTCGCCAGACCCAATGACAGCACCAGACAACCCAATTCACGCTTGAACGGTTTGAGTCGCTCAATGAAAAACGCCGCGACGAAGCCGATTACCGCAAACACCGAAAAGGCGATCACCACCTGTTTGGCGCGGTCGTGGAGGATGTCTTCAAGGAAGTGACTGTGCCGCCCGATGAAGTCGCCCGCGACCGGGTCATAAAACATTCGGGCCAGCACCATGTCCAGATCGGTCAGTTCCAGCAACACCAGAATGACCGCCGCAACGGCAGGAATCCCAAGGCACAGCCAGAAGTTCAGCGGCCGTGGGGCAGGGCGTACAACGTTTGATGACATGACAGATCCTGAACAAAAAAATGCCCCGGAGCATCAGTCCGGGGCAGTTCGGTTATTGTTTGCTGACTTGCGGAGCGCCCTCCTTGGGTGCCTTCCAGCCAAGCAGCTGTTGCGTGAAGCCATAACTGGCCGATTGGTAATAGGTAATGGCGCGGCTGATCAGCGGATCAGCGCTGGTGGCCCGGGATTCACGGCTCTCGGTGAGCGCATCGTCATGCCGGCGCAAGCCTTTGCGCGGGCTGAGAATCGCCAGATCCTTGCCGTCGAACAAGCCCAGATGCTGGTAGTTGCCGACCACCACGCGCGGCGGCAATTGATTCTCTTGCAGCAGATTGCGACCAAAGAACGTCGAGGTGTAATCCAGATTCAGCAAGCCCAGCAGGGTCGGAGCGAGGTCGATCTGGCTGGCCAGTTGGCCGTCCTCACGCGGCTCGATCAGCTTCGGCGCGTACACGAACAGCGGGATCTGATAGTTGCTGATCGGCAGGTCTTCCTTGCCCGCGCTACCGGCCGTGTGGTCAGCGACGAAGATAAAGATCGTGTTGTCGAACCATGGTTTTTGCCGCGCCTGCTCAAGAAACTTACCGATGGCGTAGTCGGTGTATTTCACCGCGCCGTCACGACCGTTGCCGGACTTGATGTCGATCCGGTTGTCCGGATAGGTATAAGGACGGTGGTTGGAGGTGGTCATCAACTGCAACAGAAACGGTTGCTGTTTGGCGTAATCGGCATCCGCCAGTTTCAGGGTCTGGTTGTACAGATCCTCGTCGGCCATGCCCCAGGCGTTCTTGAAGTGGATCTCTGATTCTTCGACGCTGCTCTGGTCGACGACGCGATAACCGTTGCCGCTGAAGAATGCGTTCATGTTGTCGAAGTAACCGCGTCCGCCGTAAACGAACACGCTGTCGTAACCCACGGCGCTCAACTGCTGGCCGAGGCTGGCAAAACCGCTTTCACGGCCAATGCGCTTGACGATCGAGCGTCCTGGCGTTGGCGGGATGGCCAGGGTGATCGCTTCCAGACCACGGTCGGTGCGGGTGCCGGTGGCGTAGAAGTTGTTGAAGTACAGGCTCTGTTTGCGCAAGACGTCGAGATTCGGCGTCAGGTTACGCCCATCGCCATTGCTGCCCAGGTACTTGGCGCTCAGGCTTTCGATGGTCACCAGCACGATGTTCGGTTTGCGCGTTACGCCCGGGTTGTCGATCACTCGGCGAATGTCCTGCGGGTCTTTGCCGATGAAACGGGCGTTGGATTCACCCAGTTCGGCGCGAATCTGCTGCGCGACTTTTTCCGGCGGCAGGCTGCCGTAGAACTGACCGTAGTCCAGTTCGTTGTTACGGAACGCGGCGAAAAACTGATAAGGACCGTTGCTCGCCAGTTCGTTTTGATAGGCGTTGCCACCCTGAGCACGCGGCGCGTCCTGGCTGAGCAGTTGCAGGCTCAGACCGGCGACGACCAGCAGGCCCAGCGCGTTGAGCAGACGTGCGCGCAATGGTGGCATCGGCGCGTTCATTGCGGCATTGAAGGGTTTGCGCAGGACAAGACTCAGGACCACGGCGAGTACTGCGAGAATGCTCAGCAGCATGCCGATTGGATACGACTCCAGCACGTTGTTCAGCACTTCATCGGAATACACCAGGTAGTCGACGGCGATGAAGTTGAAGCGCACGCCGAACTCATCCCAGAACAGCCATTCGGCCACCGAAACGAACAGCATGACAAAGAGGCTGACAGTCAGCAGACCTTGCAGGAACCAGCGATGACCGCGACGGCGCCACAAGGCCGGCGGGCACAGCAACAGATACAGGCCCAGTGGCAGTGCCGCATATGCAAGAAACCCCAGGTCATACAGCAGGCCGATACCGAATACGGAAACGGCAATGCCGCCGGCCTCATCCAGATGAGTTAGCAGCAGAATGATTCGGGTCAGGAAAAACACCACCAGCCAGGCGCCGGTAACAAGCTGCAGAAAGCGCATGGGCGCCGTCTTGAAAGAGTCCATTTGTGTACATCCTTATTATCAGGCTCGGAGTGTCGCGCGGCCACTGTAGTCAGGTTGTGAACCGATAGTGAAAAACTTGTTAAAAAACTAATTTGGTTGAGAGAGTTGATCTACGGGGCCTTCAGCCCTAGCCCTGAGTCGGCGTTGGTCGTAAGCTGCGCGGGCCACGACGGCTGTTACTGTGTACGGAGGAGATGCCAATGCGAATTCTATTGGTCGAAGACAACCGCGATATCCTGGCCAATCTGGCCGATTATCTGGGCCTCAAGGGCTACACCGTCGATTGCGCCCAGGACGGATTGTCAGGTTTGCATCTGGCTGCCACCGAGCATTACGACCTGATCGTTCTCGACATCATGCTGCCGGGGATCGACGGCTACACCCTGTGCAAACGCCTGCGCGAAGACGCCCGACGCGATACCCCGGTGATCATGCTCACCGCCCGCGATCAACTGGACGACCGCCTGCAAGGCTTCAAGTCCGGTGCCGACGATTATCTGGTCAAGCCATTCGCCCTGTCCGAGCTGGCTGCACGGGTCGAAGCAGTGATGCGTCGCACCCAAGGCGGAGGCCGACGTTCGTTGCAGGTCGGTGATCTGAACTATGACCTCGACACCCTTGAAGTAACCCGCGAAGGCAAGTACCTCAAACTCAACCCGGTTGGCCTCAAGCTGCTGGCGGTGTTGATGCAAAAGAGCCCGCACGTCCTGCGTCGGGAAATTCTTGAAGAAGCGCTGTGGGGCGATGACTGCCCGGACAGCGACAGCCTGCGCAGCCACGTTCACCAGTTGCGCCAAGTGATCGACAAGCCGTTCGCCAAGCCGTTGCTGCACACCGTGCACGGTGTGGGTTACCGCTTGGCCGAGGGTCGTGATGGAGTTTAAGCAAAGCCTTTCCCAGCGGATCATCATCGCCTTCGCGCTGATGAGCGCGTTGGTGGCCGGGGCCTTCGCCATGGGCATCGTTGCGACGGTGCATCTGGTGGAAGAAAAACTGATCTCGGCGGGGCTTGGCGGTGACTTGCAGCGCTTGCTGCTGATGGACAATGTGTCGGACTGGAGCCATCGCCCGGAACCGGATCAGTTATTTTATTTCAGCGGCGGCCCGGGCGATTTTGAGTTGCCCAAGGATTTGCGTCATCTCGATGCAGGTTTTCACGAAGTGTTCCGCGAGCAGCTGTCGTATCACGCGATGGTCGAAATCGTCGACGGCCGCCGTTATGTACTGCTGCAGGATCAAAGCGATTTCGAAGAGCGTGAGCGCGTGCTGTTTGCCGTGGTGCTGGTGGGTTTTGTGCTCAGTCTGGCGCTGGCGGTGTTTCTTGGCTGGGTGCTGGCGCGCAAGGTAATGGCGCCGGTGGTGCGGTTGGCGCGACAAGTGCGTCACCGCGATCAGTTGCTCGGACTGGCGCCACCACTGGCACCGGATTACGCCGCTGACGAGGTCGGCGAACTGGCGGTGGCATTCGATGCAACGCTCGGCCGTCTGCGTCAGGCGCTGACCCGTGAACGCCTGTTCACCAGTGACGTCAGCCACGAACTGCGCACGCCGTTGATGGTGCTGGCCAGTTCCTGTGAGTTGCTGCTGGAAAACCCCGGCCTTGATCCGCGCGGTCGGGCCCAGGTCGAGCGCATTGCTCGCGCCAGTGAAGAAATGCGCGAATTGGTGCAGACCTTCCTGATGCTCGCCCGCGCCCAGCGTGAAGACGCCGGGTCGGCGCCTCAGCAACATCTGGCGCATGTGGCCGAAAACCTGTTGGTTGTATGGCGCGAGCCAATCGAATCCAAGGGCCTGAGTTTGACCTTCGAGCCAGGTCAGCCACCGGATACGCGTTTTAACGCGACACTGTTAAGCGCGGTGATGGGCAATCTGCTGCGTAACGCTTGCCACTACACCGAGACGGGGTTCATTCGCTTGACGCTGAACCCTAATGGTTTTGTCGTCGAGGACTCGGGTGTGGGTATTCCCGAAGAGAAACGTGAGGCGATGTTCCAACCGTTCGTCCGTGGCAGCGAAAAACGTGGCGAAGGACTTGGCCTGGGGTTATCGCTGGTGCAACGCATCTGTGAGAACCAGGGCTGGACGGTCACCTTGAGCACCATGGAGCCCAACGGCTGCCGCTTTGAAGTAGACCTGAGTGTGCGCTGAGTCAAACTAATGGCCCCCGGCTATTGCAGGAAATGTGTAAAACCCTGTAATAGTTTGCTGGTTTACCTGACGTTTTTTTCACAAAGGGATGACCTGACGCTGACACGTCGCTCCATAAGGTGGGCCATCAGTAACTCAGGAGTCCCGATGATGGCTGGCCCGATCAAACTCGATTTTTCCGAGAAATACGACGACGTACATGCGCAGAAATATCTGCACAAGCATCAGAACGGTCTCGGGCGTCGATTGTCCCATTGGCGTGACGAGCAGTTGGCCCGCAAGGCGCTGACGCTGGCCGGTGAACCTGGGTTGGTGCTGGACCTGCCTTGTGGTGCCGGGCGTTTCTGGCCATTGCTGGCAGAGAAGCATAATCGGGTGATCATCGGCGCGGACAATTCCGAGTCGATGATCAAGACCGCAATGCAATCGCAACCCGCTGAAGTAGTGAAACGGGTACAACCCTTGCACACTTCTGCGTTCGACATTGCCTTGCCGGATAACTCTGTCGACAGCATTTTTTGTATGCGCCTGCTCCATCACATCGGTGAAGCCGAGCATCGACGGACGATTCTGCGCGAATTCGAACGGGTCACCCGTGACAGTTTGATCGTTTCACTCTGGGTCGATGGCAATTTCAAAGCCTGGAAACGCCAGCGCGCAGAGAAAAACCGTGACAAGCGCGAGTATCAGAATCGCTTTGTGTTACCAGCCGCTACGGTTGAGAAAGAATTTGAGGAGGCGGGTTTCCGCATCCAGGAACAGTTGGACTTTATTCCGCTCTACGCCATGTGGCGAGTTTACGTATTACGCAAGAGGTAACAGGATGGCAGTGCAGATTGCAGCAGAAACGGAAGTCGCTCCTCAGGACCGCTTTGATTACTACTGGAACCAGCGTGGCGAATGGGTAGAAGAACCCAACGTCCGCCGGGGTGGGGAAAGTGGTGTGCAACGTGTCGTGGGACGCGATGGTCAGCTGCTCTATGCGAAGCGCCAGACTGGACATATTTACCGCAGTTGGCTGCACCCGTTCGGACGACCGACGGTATTGCGCGAACTCGATGCACTGAACGGCGTATCCCGGCTCGGTGTGCGGGTGCCGGAAATCGTTTTCTGCGGTGCCTTGCCTGATCCGCAGCACAAGTGGCGTGCACTGTTGGTAACAAAGTCGCTGGACGGTTTTCAGGAATTCGAACACTGGCTAGCGGCCGGCGGACGCGAGCAGCATGGCGAAGCAGTCTATGAGCGAGTGCTCAAGGACATGGCCGAGAATATGGCCCGCATGCACAAAGGCCGCTGGCAGCACAGCTGCATTTACATCAAACACGTGTTCGTGCGGGTCACGGGCGAGGGTGAATCGGCCAAGGCCGAAGTGGCATTGATCGATCTGGAAAAGTGCCGCCAGCGTCTGACCGCTTATCGCGCCGCGTCCCATGACATGAAACAACTACGTCGCCATTCGTCGTTCAACGACACGGACTGGAAAAAACTCGTCTATTTTTATGAGACGGCGTTTGGCAGCGCTATCAAAGGTTTATAGCGATGAAACTCGAAATTGCACGAGGTGTGTTTCTGGTAGGAGCCTTGGCAGTTGCTTCATTGGCGATGGCTGCCTGGGAGCAGCCACGCATGCAGGTCATTGGCGCATCCAGCGGTGATGCCCATTGTGCTGTGCCACGGGTGGCGAAAGCCTCCGTGGCTACAAAACCCGATCATGATTTGTTGCTGTTCATGTTCGGATTGTCCCAAGGGATGAGGCCGCAAAGTTGAATCGATTGAAGTCCCAATAAAAGGCCCCGCGAATGCGAGGCCTTTTTTTATGCCCGCATTTTGGATCCTGCACGGGCCATTGTGGGAGCGAGCTTGCTCGCGAAAGCGACGTGACAGTCAACGCATCTTTGTCAGGCAGAACGCTTTCGCGAGCAGGCTCGCTCCCACAGGGGTCATGGGTGTTCTTTGGTATCCGGTTTCGCCAGCAGCGTGTAAACGCAAGGCAGCACGAACAGCGTAAACAACGTCCCGATCGACATCCCCGTGGCGATCACCAGCCCGATATCAAAGCGGCTGACAGCCCCCGCACCGGTCGCCATGATCAACGGCACCATGCCGAACACCATCGCCGCAGTAGTCATCAACACTGGACGCAGACGTATCGCTGCCGCTTCCTCCACCGCCTCTCGCGGTGTCAGACCCTTGTCCTTGCGCAACTGGTTGGCGAACTCGACGATCAGGATGCCGTGCTTGCTGATCAAGCCGATCAGCGTCACCAGCCCGACCTGGGTGTAGATGTTCATGCTCGACCAGCCGAGGAACAGCGGAATCAGCGCTCCGCAAATTGACAGCGGTACCGTCACCAGAATTACCAGCGGATCGCGGAAGCTCTCGAACTGCGCCGCCAGCACCAGGAAGATAATCGCCAGCGCCAGAGCGAACGTCACCCACAGCGCGTTGCCTTCCTGCACAAACTGCCGCGACGCACCGCCGTAGTCGAAGGAAAACCCGGCCGGCGCTTCTTCGCTGGCGATCTGTCGGACGGTATCGATCGCCTCGCCCATGCTCACCAACGGGAACCCGGACAACTTCGCCGCATTCAGTTGCTGGAACTGATTGAGTTGTCGCGGCCGCGCCCGGTCGGTGACAGTGATCAGGGTCGACAGCGGCAACAGTTCGCCCTTGGTGTTTTTCACGTAATAGTTGTTCAGCCAGTCCGGGTTGTCGCGGTAAGCGCGCTCGACCTGAGCAATGACCTTGTAGCTGCGCCCTTCGATGGTGAAACGATTGATTTCCGCCTCGCCGAGCAGCGTGGCCAGGGTGCCGCCCAGATCCTGCATCGACACGCCCATTTGTGCGGCCTTGGCACGGTCGATATCGACCACTACCTCAGGTTTGTCGAAAGCCAGATCAAGGTCTACGAAAGCAAACTTGCCCGACTCGGCCGCGCGTTTTTTGATGCGCTCGGCGACTTGCAGCAGCAGCGTGTAATCGTTGGCGGTGTTGATCACAAACACGAATGGCAGACCTTCCCCGGTGCCGGGCAGGGACGGCAGGTTGAAGCCGAAAATCTGCAACCCGGCGATCTTTCCCAGCTTGCCTTGAACCTCGGGGAGGATCTGCATCTGCGTGCGACTGCGCTCGTTCCACGGCTTGAGCAGGAAGCCGCCAATGCCGGTTTGCACACCGTTGTAGCCGTTGATCTGGAACGACGAGTAGTACTCCGGAAACTCCTTGAAGATCTTGATGAACTCGTCGGTGTAGGTGTTCAGGTAATCGAGGTTGGTCGGTTGCGGCGAGTTGGCCATCATGAAAATGATGCCTTGGTCCTCGTCCGGCGCCAGTTCCGATTTGGTGAACTTGAGCAGCACTGGAATCAAGCACAACACGATCACCGCAAACACCAGCACCACCGGCCGCGTGTTGAGTGTGCCGTGCAGCGTGGTCTGATAGCGGCGCTTGAGGCCATCGAAGATCCGGTCGAGGCGATGCGCCAGTCCGCTGGGGTTTGCCTCGGGACGCAACAGCAGGGCGCACATCATCGGTGACAGGGTCAGGGCGACAACCCCGGAAATCACCACCGCGCCGGCCAGGGTCAGCGCGAACTCCTTGAACAGCGCACCCGTGAGCCCAGTGAGAAAACCAATCGGCGCATACACCGCCGCCAGAGTGATGGTCATCGACACCACCGGCATGGCGATTTCCCGTGCACCTTCCAGGGCGGCATCAAACGGCGTCTTGCCCTCTTCGATGTGCCGGTGAATGTTTTCCACTACGACAATCGCATCGTCCACCACCAGACCGATGGCCAGCACCATGGCCAACAGGGTCAGGAGGTTGATCGAGTAACCCATCATTTGCATGAAGAACATCACGCCGATCATCGACAGCGGGATGGTCACTACCGGGATCACCACCGAACGCAGCGCCCCGAGAAACAGGAACACCACCACGATTACGATCAGCACCGCTTCGAACAGGGTTTTCACTACTTCGTCGATGGAGGCCTGAATGAACAGCGTGGCGTCGTAGGCGATTTCGCTTTTCAGGTTCGGCGGTAGCTGGGCTTCCAGCTCCGGCATGATCTTGCGCACTTCCTTGATCACATCCAGCGGGTTCGCCCCGGGAGTGGCCTTGATACCGATGTACACCGACGGCGTGCCACCGAAGGAGGAGATGGTGTCGTAGTTTTCCGCACCCATTTCCACCCGCGCCACATCACTGAGCAGCACGCGGCTGTCGCCACTGACCTTGAGTGGAATCGCGCCGAAGGCTTCGGCGGATTTCAGCTCGGTGTTGGCGTTGATGCTGGTGACCACGTACTCGCCTTTCACTTCGCCGGCAGCGGAGAGGAAGTTGTACTGGCGCACCGCATTGGTCACGTCACTGGCGCTGAGGCCGAAACCGGCGAGCTTCACCGGGTCGATCCACAGGCGCATGGCGAACACCTGATTGCCGAGAATCTCCGCTTCGGCCATGCCCGGCAGCGTCGCCAGTTTTGGCTGGATCACCCGTGACAGGTAGTCGGTGATTTGCGGGTTGCTCAAGTCTTTGCTGAAGAAGCTGATGTACATCAGCGCCGAAGCGTCCGCGGCCTCTTTGCTCAGCACAGGATCTTCGGCGTCCTGCGGCAGTTTGTTTTTGACTTCGTTGGCCTTGGCCAGCAGCTCGGTGAACAAGCGGTCGCTGTTGGAGCCGATGCGTGCGTAGATCGAGATCACCGAGAAGTTCTGGCGACTGACCGAGGTCATGTAGTCGATGCCCTCGGCGCTCGCCAGACTCTGTTGCATCGGTTGGGTGATGTAGCCCTGAATGGTCTCGGCGTTGGCCCCGGGGTAGGCGGTGGTCACCGTGATCAGGGCGTTTTCCATTTGCGGGTACTGGCGCAGCGGCAGCTTGCTCCAGGCCTGGAACCCCAGCAGCACAATCAGCAGGCTGACCACGGTGGCGAGCACCGGGCGGCGGATGAACGGGTCGGTAAAAGCCATGGGGATTCCTTGATCAGTCGGCGCGAGGCGGACTGTTCTGCTCGCCGAGGGTCTTGTCGTCGCTGATGGCGATGTGCGCGCCGTTGTCCAGTTTGATCTGGCCAGCCGTCACCACTTGTTCGCCGCTCTGCACGCCCTTGTTGATCATCACCAGACCGTCGCGGCGCTGACCAGTCTCGATGAAGCGGCGTTCGGCGATCAGCACCGGTTGGCCCTTGTCGTCCTTCTCGACGCTGCCATCCTCGGCTTTCTTCTGCCCGACCACGTACAGCGAATTGCCGTAAAGGGTGTAGGTGATCGCGCTTTCCGGCACCACGATGTGCTTCTGTGGATCAGGCAACAGCACTTCGAGGCTGGCAAACATCCCCGGCAGCAACTTGCCGTCGGGGTTGGCCAGGGTGGCGCGAACCAGAATGTTACGAGTGCTGGCTTCGACCAACGGGTTGATCGCGCTGATCGCTCCGGGGAAGTTCTGCCCCGGGTAGGCCGCGACGCTGATCTGCACCGGTTGCCCAAGCGCGAGTTTCGGCACCGATTGCTCAGGCACGTAGAAATCCGCGTAGAGGCTGCTCAAGTCTTGCAGGGTAGCGATCATAGTGCCGCTGGCGAGGTAGTCGCCAATGTCCACCTGACGAATGCCGATGGTGCCGCTGAACGGCGCGACGATGCGTTTTTTTGCCAGCGAGGCGTTGAGCTGATTGACCGTGGCCTTGTTCTTTTGCAGCACTGCGGAGAGTCGGTCGTATTCGCCCTTGGAGATGGCACGGCTGTCGACCAGCTGGCTGCCGCGCCCGAAGTCCAGTTGCGCGAGGCCGAGGTCGGCCTTGGCGGTTTCCAGCAGCGCGCTTTCGACGGCGCTGTCGAGTTGCAACAATGGTTGCCCGGCCTTGACCTTCTGCCCCGATTCGAATTTCAGTTCGGTGACGGTACCGGCCACCTCCAGACTGAGATTGACCCCTTGCAACGCCTTGAGCGAGCCGACGGTAGGCAAGCGCATCTGCCACGGACGCTCGGTGGCGGTGGCCACGGCGACACTGATCGGCGGTTTCGGCTTGGAGAATCCCTGAATCATGGTGTAGATCGAGAACGCTTTATACCCGGCCAGCACCAGGACGATCAGCAACACAACACCCAACATGATCAGCATGCGGCGACGCAGCATATTTCCAGTTCCTTGGATAAATCAGGCGAGACAGGCGCGAACATTACTCCGAGTCAGGGGTGGATTCCAACTGGCAGTTTTTACGGTTGAGGGGGGAGCATAAAACTGTGGCGAGGGGATTTATCCCCGTTCGGCTGCGCAGCAGTCGTAAAACCGGACACACGGTTCAATAGATAAACCGCGTGTGCCGGTTTTGGGGCGGCTTCGCCACCCAACGGGGATAAATCCCCTCGCCACAGAGTGCGATGCATCAATGCTGTTGGTGTTCAGGCCATCAGATGCAGATGGTTGTCCCAGAGCCCTGCAGGCAGTTCCAGCGGTTTGGCCAGCAGTTCATCCTGACGGCAATCGTAGTAACGGCAGCGGCCCTGACCCGAGGTCACGACGAAACCGTCCTTCACTGCACCAACGCCAGCACAGTCAGGCAACGGCGCGTCGAGGCGCACTTCGCCGCTGTCCAGATCCCAGATGAAGAAGCGGTTGCCGCGCGGAGCCGTCAGCGCCACCAGACGCAGATCGCTGTGCACGGCAACGCTGGCGGTGTAATGCCCCATCGCCTGCAACTGATGCTCAGGCACCGGGAACGCCACGAAGGGTTGCCCCGGACGCTTGATTGCCAATAGCTCCGACGACTCATGGGACGGGCCCATGAATTGCTGACCGGCAACGATGGTGCCATCGCTGGCAATCCCCAGATGGCGCACGCTGTTCATCTGCTGGGCGAGGGTTTCCTTGCTCAGCAAAGTACCGTCGCGCTGCATCAGCACCAGGCTCGGCTCCATGGCGTTGAGGTTCATGTCGACACGGCTTTCCGCCTCGGTACGAATCCCGCCATTGGCCACCACCAGCGTTTCGCCATCAGGCATCCACGACACTTGATGCGGGCCGAGACCGTGGGTGGAAATCTCGCCGCTGTGCACTAGCCGCTCGCCTTCGAACCTGTACACCCCGAGCAAACCACGACCGGCATCGCTGGTGTCATTTTCGGTGGCGTACAGGTACTCGCCGTCCTTGTGAATCACCGCGTGCCCGTAGAAGTGCCGGTTCGGCTGCGAGGTTACGGTTTGCAGCAATGCACCGTCACGCAGGTCGATCAGGTAACTCTCGGTGCCCGGACGCCGGGCCACGAACAACGCGATCGACAGCGTCGGGTGATTGATGATGTCGTGGCAACGCTGACCGACTTCGGTGGCGAACACGCGCGTGCCGTCCAGCCGATAACCGACGGCGTAGTGCTTGCCGTCAGTGTCGTCACGCGCCGACAGCAGCAACGGGCTCTGATCCTTGCGTTTGAACAGCGTCCAGCCGCCCAGTGTCACTGCTCCCAGCAGCAAACTACCTAATGTCAGAGCCTGGCGTCGCAGCATGGCACTTGCCCTCATCAGTCACCGTCGTTGGCGTTGAAGCCCAGTTGAATGCCCAGCGCCTTGGCCAGTTCGCCTTCGTGCAGGCGATGGACGACGTTGAGGCTGTCATAGATATCGTTGAGTTGCTGGCGACCGGCGTCGTCCTGAAGCATTTCCGTCAGCGAGCGCTGAGTGCTGTCGAACAGTTTCAGCGACGCGGCGTAAGCGGCATCGATCTTGTCGGCCAACGGCTTCTGCTCGGCTGGCAACAAGTTGCGCAGGCCTTTGTTGTCGACGCCTTCCCAAACCGTTTTGGCCGCGGCCAGGCTCGCTTCCAGTGCCGCCATCGACGACTGGCTGCGCCACGCATCAGCCTGGAACGGCTGCGGTACGCCTTTGCTCTGGCGGCCCATTGGCGTGCCGAGTTTTTTCTTCAGGGTATCGAGTGCGGTGACTTGCACGCGCAGCAGATCGGCAATTGCTTCGTGGGAGTCGGCGTAGCGCTGGTTCGGGAACTTGGTCATCTGCGCGAGCATGCCGTCGGTGTTGTTCCAGCTCTGCAGAATCTCTTCGGCCAGTTGCTTCTGACGTTCGCCGATGGCGATCAGTAGCGGGCAATACTTGGCTTTCTGCGCATCGTTGGCGACGTCAGGCTTGGCGTCGAACAGGATGTACTCGTAGGCCGACAGACCCTGAACCACCACGCTGGATTTGGCCAGTGCTGCGGCATCGATCTGCGGCTGCGCGATCACCAGTTGCTCGACCTGACGGCCGACGAGGTTTTTCTTGTCCGGCCAGAACTGCACCTGCCACGAACGGTTGCCTTCGGCCAGCGGACCGATCAGCAATGGTTGCAGCTCGGCCCAGGCTTTCTGTGCGTGCAGGAAGTCGGCGCGAGCGGTTTCCAGGGTTTCCTTGCCCTGGCAGTAGGCGAGGGCGCTGACCGCCAGTTGCTTGTCGGCTTCGACCCAACGGGTGTAGGTCGGCAGGATCACCGATTTGGCGATGGCAGCCGAAGTAACGGCTTGCGGGTCCTGTGGCGAGCATGCGCCGAGGGCGAGCGCGGCAAGGCTGGTGAACAACAACTTGGGACGGAACATGTCGGGCTCCCGATTCTTTATCAGTGTTTAAAGTGAGTTCAAAAACGCCAGCAGCGCGGCACGCTGCTCGGCATTGAAAGACAAAACCTGTTGCTGCGCCGCTTGCGCTTCGCCGCCATGCCAGAGCACGGCCTCGAGCAGATTGCGGGCGCGGCCGTCATGCAAAAACTGGGTGTGACCGCTGACTGCCTGAGTCAGGCCGATGCCCCACAACGGCGGCGTGCGCCAGTCGCGGCCGGAGGCCTGAAATTCGCTGCGGTGGTCGGCCAGCCCTTCGCCCATGTCGTGCAGCAGCAGATCGCTGTACGGGCGAATCACTTGATTGGCCAGTTCAGGTTCAGCCGCGTTGGCGACCGTGGTGTATTTGGGGGTGTGGCAAGACTGGCAACCGGCCTGGAAAAACAGGTTCTTGCCGGCCAGCACTTGTTCGTCGTTGATGCCACGACGGGCCGGTACGGCGAGGTTGCGGGTGTAGAACAGCACCAGACGCAGAATGTTGTCGCTGACTTCCGGCTCGCCGTTCGGACCATTGCCGTTCGGTGCCTGTTTGCAGGCGATCTGCGCATCGGTGCAGTCATCGAACGGTCTCAGGCTGGTGGTGAGGCCCATATCACCAGAAAACGCGTGAACATTTTGTTGATTGAGGTTCGGTTGTCCGGCTTTCCAGCCAAATCTGCCCACCACAGTCTTCTGTAACTCGTCGTCCCAGACCCGGTTCACGCGCCCGGCGATGCCGTTATTGTCTTTGGCTTGCGCGGCGGCGTTGTCGAGAATCGCCTGTTCGGGGATCGCTTCAAGCAGGCCGAGGCCGATCATCGGCGGGGCGACCCGAGCAGAGAAGCGCGTGTCGGGGTGCATCGGGCCGTAACCGAGTTGGGTGAACTGCAACGATGGTTTGCGCAGTTCGACTTCGCTGCCGTCCTTGAAACGGATCGGTACGGGCGTGTATTCCACCCGTACCTTGCCTTCCGGGGTCACGCCCGGCACGGCCATGTCCTGAAACTGGCCGCCGTACACAGGTTCCGGCACCACGCCGACTTGCTCGATAAGCCTGGCGAACTCCGGCGCATCGGGAATCGACAGGCGCACCAGCATCGACACCGCATTCGCTGCATCAGGCGTTGGCGGATGACCGCGACCGTCCTTGATGTGGCAGTTCTGGCAGGCGTTGGTATTGAACAGCGGCCCTAGGCCATCGCGGGCAGTGGTGGTCGACGGGGCGATCACCCACGGGCTGCGGAAGAAGCTGTTGCCGACGCTGAAATCGACCCGACGCGACGGCGGCAGGTTGGCCGACGGCAGGGAGAACGCATTCTGATCAGTCTTGCGCACGGTCGTCGCACCGCCGGAACGCGCTTCACCGGGCTCGGCCTTGGTAAAACGCGGGGCGTCATCGCAGGCACTCAGGCCCAGGGCCAGAAACAGTGCGGACAAGCGAAGAGGCAGCGAGGGCATCAGACATCCTGCGGACGGGCAAAAATAAAGGCGCAAAGTCTAACAGGGCGAGGGGGTTTGAATAAGAGGAATTATCGTTTGCTTGATATGGAACAGGGTTTTTACTTGAGACCGAGGTGTGGCTATCGCTGGCAAGCCAGCTCCCACAGGGATCGGTGGCGCACTCAGATTTTGCGATCACCGCAGAACTTGTGGGAGCTGGCTTGCCAGCGATGGGGCCATCAGCATCACCGCAAAAGGCAGGAATGAAAAAGGCGACCCGGAGGTCGCCTTTTTATCGAACGGTGTTGATCAGAATTCGTGATCAGCGTTGTCCGGGTTCAGGTCGCTGATGCCCAGTTTGCCGGCAGCGGCTTCGATCGAACCGGTCTGCTTGACCAGCGATGCGATAGCGTCGCGGACGATCTGGTTGCCAGCGGTGTTGCCGGCAGCGATCAGTTGGTCGTAGTGCTCACCCTTGTTGGCGTGATCGACCATGACCTGGATCTTGGCTTCGGTAGCAGCCAGATCGGCTTTCAGTGCGGTGTCGGCAGCCGGATCGGCCTTGGCCACCAGCGACGACAGGCTGGCGCCGGTCATTTTGGTGCCGTCGGTGCGGGTGTATTCGCCCAGGTACACGTTACGAATGCCTTTGGCGTCGTAGAAGTGCGAGTTGTGCGTGTTGTCGCTGAAGCAATCCTGTTCGTCTTCTGGCGAGTTCGCTTCCAGAGACACCTTCATGCGCTCGCCCGCCAGTTCACCCAGCGACAGGCTGCCCATGCCGAAAAGCATTTTGCGCAGACCGGTTTCGCCTGGCTCGGCTTCCAGCGTGGCGCGGTAGTTGTCGGCCACGTTCGGCTTCCAGTTACCGACCATTTCTTCCAGGTCGCTGACCAGCAGTTGGGTCACGGCTTTCAGGTAGGCACGACGACGGTCGTTGTGACCGCCAGTAGCGCCAGCGCCTTCCAGGTAGTCGGAAGCAGGACGGTTGCCAGCGCCCGGGCCGGTGCCGTTCAGGTCCTGGCCCCAGAGCAGGAATTCGATGGCGTGGTAGCCGGTGGCAACGTTGGCTTCGGAACCGCCCAGCTCGTTCAGGCTGGCGAGTTTTTCCGGGGTAATGTCTTCGACATCGACCTTGTCTTCGCCGACCTGAACTTCGGTGTTGGCGATGATGTTGGCGGTAGCGCCCGGGTTGCCCAATGCGTGTTCGTAGGATTTGTCGACGTAGTCGATCAGGCCTTCGTCCAGCGGCCAGGCGTTAACCTGACCTTCCCAGTCGTCGATGATGGTGTTGCCGAAGCGGAACACTTCGCTCTGCAGGTACGGAACGCGAGCAGCAACCCAGGCAGCGCGGGCGGCTTTCAGGGTGTCGGCGTTCGGCTTGGCGAGGAATGCGTCGACTGCGGTTTGCAGGGTTTTCGCGGTGGATTCGGCATCGCTGTAAACGGCGAAGACCATGTCGGCGTAGTGCGCGACCACAGCCTTGGCGGCGGCTTCGTCGACTTTACCGGCAGCGGCAGGAGCAGCCGCAGGTGCGGTGGTGCTGGCGGCTGGAGTCGGCGTGGCCGGAGCGGCGGCCTTGTCTTTGCCTTCGCCGCAACCGGCGAGGGAAATAGCGATGGCCAGCAGACTGGCGGTAGCCAGAGGCATACGAATCATGGCGAACATCCTGCTTCGGTAATTGAATGGACAGGCGCGGGGGTGCGCAAAGCTGCGACATAATGCAAATCTTTCGCATTATGTGTAAAGGGTTGTGGCTGGAAATATTTCTTATTTACGCAGATCAAAAGATCGCCCGATCGCGGCCCGAGCCTTCGGCAGCTCCTATAGGGCGAACGCATTCCAAATGTAGGAGCTGCCGAAGGCTGCGATCTTTTGCTTTTATAAAATGGCCGCGTTGCTGCGCTGGGCCTGTTTCAGGTAGGCGGTCAATTCACGGGCTGGCAGTGGTTTGCTGTAGTGGTAGCCCTGACCTTCGTGGCAGCCTTCGGAGATGATGTACGCCTCCTGCTCGGCCGTTTCCACCCCCTCGGCAATCACCTGCATGCCGAGGCTTTTGCCCAACTGGATGATGGCGCGCACGATGGTCGCATCGTCGTCGTCATCCAGCAGATCCTGAACGAAGCTCTTGTCGATTTTGATCTTGTCCAGCGGCAGACTTTTCAGATAACTCAGCGACGAATACCCGGTGCCGAAGTCGTCGATGGCGATCAGGGCCCCGGAGCGGCGCAGGCTCAACAGATGCTGCGCGGCGGTGCTGATGTCTTCCATCAGGCCGGTCTCGGTAACTTCCAGCTCAAGGCTGCGCGGCGGCAAACGATAGATCTGCAGCAAGTTGTTGACCACCCGTGGCAGCTCGGCGTGGTGCAACTGCACGGTGGACAGGTTGACCGCCATGCGCAGATCGGCAAAGCCTTGATCGTGCCATTCGCGCAATTGCTTGCACGCCTGATCCAGCACCCATTCGCCGATGGCGATAATGGTGCCGTTCTGCTCGGCCAGTGGAATGAACAGATCCGGCGGCACCAGACCGTGCTCCGGATGTTGCCAGCGAATCAACGCCTCGACGCCGACCACACGGTGATCGCGGTAGCTGATCTGCGGTTGATAGACGAGGTAGAACTGATCACGCAACAGCGCATCGCGCAGGTCTTTTTCCAGCTCACGGCGTCGGCGCATCTCGCTGTCGACGCTGGCGATGTAGAACTGATAGCGATTGCGCGAGCGGGTCTTGGCCAGCGTCATGGTCTGCTCGGCCTTCTGCAACAGCTTCTCGGTGCTGTCGCCGTCCTCGGGGAACAGGGTGATGCCGATGGTCGCACGCAGGCGGATCTCCTGATGATCGAGGGCGAACGCCGCTTCCAGATCATCAAGAATGCTTTGCGCCAGTTCCGCCGCTTCGTAAGGCTGTTCGATATCGGCCTGAACCAGTGCGAACTGGTCGCCGCCAAGACGGGCGAGGGCGCCGAGGCGTCCGCTGTGGGCACGCAGTCGATCCGCCAGCGCCAGCAGCAACTGGTCGCCGGTCTGGTAGCTGAATTGCTCGTTGATGCCTTTGAAATCATCCAGCCCCACGCACAACACCGCGACCCGACGTTGCAGCTTGCCGGCATCGACCAGAATCTTGTCCAGTTGCTGCTGCAATTGCTGCCGGTTCGGCAGGCCAGTCAAAAAGTCGTACTGGGCCATGCGCAGCAGGCTGTTTTCCGCTTCGTGGCGCAGGTGGGTATTGCGTTCGATGGACTCGAGCAATTGGTTGGCGGTGTTGATCCAGATGCCTAACTCGTTTTTCTCGTGGCCCTTGAGCTGCGGAATCTTGTGTTCGCTGGGGCGATCCGGATTGATTTCGGTCAGGTGCTCGATGATCCGCGACAGCGGTTTGGTCAGCAGCCAGTGATAGACCAGATACAGCACCAGCCCCATGGCCAGAGCACGCAACACCCCGGAAATGAAGATGATCACCGAGCTGACGATAAAGCCCTGCCCGTACGTGGCGGTGTCGAGGGTGATGCTCAGGTCGCCGTAATACTCGCTGTAAGGGCCGCGACCCACCAGTTGCGTGGTGAAGGTGCGTTCCTGTCCAAGAATCAGGTCGGTCAGCCAGCGGCTGTTGGACTGCTGCAAGTCGCGGGATTTTTGCGCGAGCATGGCTTCATTGGGATGGCCGATGGAGGCCTGACGCACGGCGTCATCCTGAAACAGGCCTTCGATCACCTGCATGCCCATCTCCCGGTCCAGGCTGTACACGGCCTGAGTCGAGGGATCGCGGAACATGTCGAGGATGCGTTCGGCGTCGTTGGCAACGGCCTGACGGGTTTTATAGGCGTCAAACACAATCTGCGCGCAGCTCAAGACCACGCCAACGATCAATGCCGACAGGAGCACGACCCGGAGCAACTTCACCGACAAGCTGTTCTTGAGTTCCAGCTTCAAAGGGTTATTCCTTAATCCGTGCGGGTAGCGTCAAGTTGCCATGAGTATTGGCAATCCGGTGTTGGCAGTCAAAGGGACAATCAGGCCCGGGGGAAATTGCCTTCGGGCTTGGCCAATATGCTGCTGACTGGAGTATTTGCCCTATTCGTACTGTTTCGGTAGTTTCTGCCTCCAACTTGAGGGGATCTGGAGAATATTTCCTCTGATTGATGTTAGCCCTCTGTGCGAAGGCAGCAAGCCGCTTGGGGCTGCTTTTACCGTGGGATAAATGCGATCCCAATGTAGGAGCTGCCGCAGGCTGCGATATTTTTATTTTTTTTTTAAAAAAAAAAAAAAAAATATCGCAGCGTGCCGCAGCTCCTACACGGGGTGATTTATCGGTTAGTTAGCTGGCTAAGGGGATGGCGCTGGCGCACCGAAAAATGGCACATTGACGCACCTGCCTGTGTGCACCCATCTGTTGTCCGGAAACTCCCATGGCTATCAGCAACGCTCAGAACGCCGCTGCCTCGGCGCCCGCAACTCCACAAAGCAGCCCGTTGGTCATGCGCATCATCGGCGCGGTGGCGCTGGCGCATTTGATCAACGACCTGATTCAGTCGGTGCTGCCGTCGATCTATCCGATGCTCAAGGCCAACTACGGCTTGAGCTTCACTCAGGTCGGCCTGATCACGCTGACCTTCCAGCTCACCGCTTCGCTGCTGCAACCGTGGGTCGGTTATCACACTGACCGCCACCCGAAACCGTGGCTGTTGCCGGCCGGCTCCATTTGTACGCTGATTGGCATCGTGATGATGTCGATGGTCGGCAGTTTCCCGCTGATCCTGCTGTCGGCGGCGCTGATTGGTATCGGCTCATCGACCTTTCACCCGGAGGCTTCACGCATTGCGCGACTGGCCTCGGGCGGACGCTATGGTCTGGCGCAATCGACGTTCCAGGTCGGCGGTAATGCAGGTTCGGCGTTCGGCCCGTTGCTGGCGGCGGCGATCATCATTCCGTTCGGCCAGAGCAACGTGGCGTGGTTCGGTTTGTTCGCGGTGTTTGCGCTGTTCGTGCTGTTCCGCATCAGTCGCTGGTACGCCCATCACTTGAACCTGTTCAAGCTCAAGGCTGGCCAGGCGGCGACTCACGGGTTGTCCAAGGGCAGGGTGACCAGCGCGCTGGTGGTGCTCGGTCTGCTGGTGTTCTCCAAGTATTTCTACATGGCCAGTTTCACCAGTTACTTCACCTTTTACCTGATCGAGAAATTCGACCTGTCGGTCGCCAGTTCGCAACTGCACCTGTTCCTGTTCCTCGGTGCGGTGGCGGCGGGGACGTTCTTCGGTGGACCGATTGGCGACAAGATCGGGCGTAAGGCGGTGATCTGGTTCTCGATCCTCGGGGTTGCGCCGTTCACCTTGATCCTGCCGCACGTTGATCTGTTCTGGACCAGCATTCTCAGCGTGGTGATCGGCTTCATCCTCGCCTCGGCGTTCTCGGCGATTGTGGTGTACGCGCAGGAACTGGTGCCGGGCAATGTCGGGATGATTGCCGGGATCTTCTTCGGTCTGATGTTCGGTTTTGGCGGGATTGGCGCGGCGTTGCTTGGGCACCTGGCGGATGTTCACGGGATTGAGTACGTGTACTTCCTGTGCTCGTTCCTGCCGTTGTTCGGGGTGTTGGCGATCTTCCTGCCACGCACGAAAAAAGCCTGATCCCACACAATTTAAACTGTAGGGGTGAGCCTGCTCGCGATCGCGGAGTGTCAGTTAAGGTTGAATCGACTGACACAACGCTATCGCGAGCAGGCTCACTCCTACAGGGATTGGTGGTGTGGGGAGATTATTTCAGGCACAAAAAAGCCGCGTGTTGAACGCGGCTTTTTTATTCGGCGGTGTTACTTACACGTTGAAACGGAAGTGCATCACGTCGCCGTCTTTAACGATGTAGTCCTTGCCTTCCAGACGCCATTTACCGGCCTCTTTGGTACCGGCTTCGCCCTTGTATTGGATGAAGTCGTTGTAGGCGATGACTTCAGCGCGGATGAAGCCTTTCTCGAAGTCGGTGTGGATCACGCCGGCAGCCTGAGGTGCGGTGGCACCGACTTTGACGGTCCAGGCGCGGACTTCTTCGACACCGGCGGTGAAGTAGGTCTGCAGGTGCAGCATTTCGTAGCCGGCGCGGATTACGCGATTCAGGCCAGGCTCTTCCAGGCCCAGGGCCTCGAGGAACATGTCTTTCTCTTCGCCGTCATCAAGCTCGGCGATTTCCGCTTCGATCTTGTTGCAGACCGGAACCACCACAGCGCCTTCTTCTTCGGCGATGGCGCGAACCACGTCCAGGTGCGGGTTGTTCTCGAAACCGTCTTCAGCGACGTTGGCGATGTACATGACCGGTTTGGTGGTCAGCAGATGGAAGCCCTTGATCACTGCTTTTTCATCAGTGTTCATGTTCTTCATCAGGCTGCGCGCAGGCTTGCCTTCGGTGAAGTGAGCGATCAACTGCTCCAGCAGGCCTTTCTGGACCACTGCGTCCTTGTCACCACCCTTGGCGTTACGCGCGACTTTCTGCAGTTGCTTCTCGCAGCTGTCGAGGTCGGCGAAGATCAGTTCCAGGTCGATGATTTCGATGTCGCGCTTCGGGTCGACGCTGTTGGAAACGTGAATCACGTTCTCATCTTCGAAGCAGCGTACGACGTGAGCGATCGCGTCGGTTTCGCGGATGTTGGCGAGGAACTTGTTGCCCAGGCCTTCACCTTTCGAGGCGCCGGCAACCAGGCCAGCGATGTCGACGAATTCCATCGTGGTCGGCAGGATGCGCTTTGGATTGACGATGGCCGCCAATGCCTCAAGACGCGGGTCCGGCATCGGCACGATGCCGCTGTTCGGCTCGATGGTGCAGAAGGGGAAGTTCTCGGCCGCGATACCGGATTTGGTCAGGGCGTTGAACAGGGTGGACTTGCCGACGTTAGGCAGGCCTACGAT
>NZ_JBIUXX010000054.1:0-1503 GCF_044744235.1 Pseudomonas sp. NPDC087346 | reverse complement strand
CCCGGGCGTCGCCAGTATGGGCAAAGTCGATGCTGGCATCGAGTTTTTCCTGTTCGGCGCGTGGCGCACGACCCAGGACGAAATTTGAAACCATACTGGCGACGCCCGGGTGGCCGATGCCAAGCCGCAGACGGTAGAAAGTATTCTGATTACCCAGTTGCGCAATGATGTCGCGCAACCCGTTGTGACCGCCATGGCCGCCGCCCTGCTTGAGCTTGGCAACGCCCGGAGGCAGATCGAGTTCGTCATGTGCCACCAGGATTTCTTCAGGCTTGATGCGGAAGAAACCGGCAAGTGCCGCGACGGCCTGGCCGCTACGGTTCATGTAGGTGGTGGGAATCAGCAGACGAACATCCTGACCCTGATGCGAGTAGCGCCCGGTCAGGCCGAAATATTTGCGATCGGCCACGAGATTCACATTCTGTGCGTGGGCGATGCGCTCAACAAAAAGGGCCCCTGCGTTATGCCGGGTCTGGTCGTATTCGGCGCCTGGATTACCCAGGCCAACGATCAGTTTGATGGCGGTCACGATAGGGGCCCTTCCTTGGAGTGGTGGATAACATCGCCGCAATCAGGAGAAGCGGCGAAAGTGGACGAAAAATGCTCATTTACCATGGATGTAAACTCCGCGTTCTCGCCCGCTTTCTCGCTACGTTCCAGTCCGCGATGTTACTTGCTCACTCCGGCTTCACAGAGTGAATTACTCTGCTGCGCCTTCTTCGGTAGCTTCTGGAGCAACACGTGGAGCGTGGACGTTGGCAACAGCCTTGTCATCGCCGTGTGCCAGAGCAACGAACTCAACGCCTTTAGGAGCTTTGAGGTCCGACAGGTGAATGATCGAACCGATTTCAGCGTTAGCCAGATCGACTTCGATGAACTCAGGCAGATCTTTCGGCAGGCAAGTTACTTCGATTTCAGCAACAACGTGCGAAATCTCGCCGCCTTTCTTCACTGGAGCAGCTTCGTTGATGAAGTGCACAGGAACGATAGCGGTCAGTTTCTGGCCAGCTACAACGCGTACGAAGTCAGCGTGCATCACGTGGCCTTTGGCCGGGTGACGCTGCAGAGCTTTGATGATTACGTTTTGCTTGGTGCCGCCAACGTTCAGCTCGATGATGTGGCTGTAAGCCGCTTCGTTTTCGAGCAGTTTGGCAACTTCTTTGGCCAGCATGCTGATGGATTCAGGGGCTTTTTCGCCACCGTAAACAACAGCTGGAACCAGAGCGGCGAGACGACGCAGGCGGCGGCTCGCACCTTTCCCCAGGTCGGAACGCACTTCAGCATTCAGAGTAAAATCGTTCATTTTGTATCTCCAAAATAGCCATTCCCGAGGGGCGTTTGCGACCAGCGCCTGACTCGGTATGGGCAAAAAAGCCCCGCCCCGACATGAATGCCGGGGCGGGGCGCTTTTCGTCAACGAAACATTTCGAGAAGGGCAGGGCCCTTAACGGAACATCGCGCTGATCGATTCTTCATTGCTGATGCGGCGAACCGCTTCGGCAA